>JBJEPA010000325.1:0-2890 GCA_051880995.1 Ruminococcus sp. | reverse complement strand
CCATTCACCAAAGTTACATTCAGTTAGTTGGTCAATAACTATGGGTTTAAGGTCCGGATATAAAATCTCACAGGTTTCCTTGCATCTTTTTAAAGGGCCTGTAAAGAGGGCAGAACCTCCCGGATACTTCATATTGTGGTCAAGCTTTTTAAGTTCCATCTTTCCTTTGTCGGAAAGTGGTACATTGGTTGTGCCTATATATTTACCCTTATGGGTTTCATCAATATTTCCGTGGCAAATAAAGTGTATGTAGTATGACTTCATAATAACTCCAATCTTTACAATATGTAAAATTTATATTATACTCACTGTATAAGGATGTGATTAAATGAGCAAAGCATTTGGAAACACAATAGCTTATCTTAGAAAAGAAAAAGGCATAAGCCAGAAACAAGCAGCGGAGGACTTGGCAATAAGTCAGGCATTGTTATCTCACTACGAAAAGGGAATCAGAGAATGCAGTCTTGACTTTGTTATTAAATCCGCCGACTACTACGGGGTAAGCTGTGACTACATTCTTGGGGTGTCTGCCCAAAGGAATCCCGGAGAAATTGAGGAAACTACCAACAAACAGGAAAACAGGGCAATGCTTGAAAACCTGAACAGGAGGGTAATTGTAAACACCGTTGACTTCATTTTCAGAATACTTATGGAAATTAACGAAAGGGAAATTACAAAAGCATCTGCGGAAATGATGATGTCCAGCCTTTACTCTGTAATACGTTTGCTATACAAGAACAGCAGTAGTAACGACGAAGATTTCTTTAAAAAGCCTACTTGTAGCTATATAAGCCGTAATAACGCCCTCTTTGAGGACAGACGTGCTAAGCTGTCGGAAAGCATAACGGAGTACTCAAAAAGCAGAAACAAAGAAAAGGTTGACCTTTCTTACAAAATAATCAGCGAAAAGTACAGCGACCTTGCGTCCTCTGTTCTGAACCTTATACACAACACAGAAAAGCTAATGAAATAATTTTTTCAATTTCACATAGTTAACTATAACTCTGTATTGTTTTATTCTGTATTGTTATATCTGTATTGTATTGGTACCCATTTTCGGGTACCCCCCTACCCATTTTCGGGTACCCCCCTGCCCATTTTTGGGTACCCCCTGCCCGAATTTGGGTACCCTATTGGGAGGTATTTTAGGGTGTTTTAACTATCAAAAATATTAAATGAGGCTGTCACAATTTGTATTGCGACAGCCCTTTTTATACCCATATCTGTCATAACGAAATTCAGGATATAATTAATTATTAGCCCATTGTTGATTCCTCAGAAGTAGGCTCTTCACCCATAGAAACACGAATTGTAACTGTTTTTCCGTACTCAATCTGGTCGCCTGCTTTAAGGTCCTTATACTCAATAACAGTTTTGTCTGGGTATTTTGTGCTGTATTCAGCCTCCTGCATAACAAGCACACCGGCATCAGCAAGCAACTTTGCTGCTGTTTTGATGTCCTTACCGGAGATGTCAGGGAGAGTTCTCATCTTCTTACCCTTGCTGATGGTGATGGAGATGTTTACAGGGTCACCTTCTGAAGTAATAGGAGTTCCGGGAGCAGGTGTCTGCTCACAGATATAGCCCTCTTCTACCTTATCGTTAAACTGTTCCTCGTAATTAACATTAAGTATGTATTTATCGGAATTTTCCAATTCTTTTTCAACAGAGGAATACTTTTTGCCCACAAAATTGTCAACCGTTTCGCCCTTCCAAGGTGCTGATGTGGTGGTTTCTTCAATTCCGCCCTTATTGGTATCAATAAGACCAAAGCAATCTGTGGCAACAAGAAGAACGCCTATTCCAACAAAAACAACCATAGAGATGAGAGCTGCAATGATAGTGGTCTTTTTGGACTTGGAAATCTTCTTTTCTTCTTCTTTTTCGGTAAGCTCTGCAAGACTTGCGGTTTTGCTGATTTCTTCCTGTATAGCCTGAGCTGTTGGTGCAACAGAAAGCTGACTTCTGAATTCATCAAAATCTGAAATTCTGTCTTTTCTGTCAACTTGAAGTCCGTTTGCAAGTGCAGTTACAACATGAGGAGGTAGTCTTTTTACTGTGTTGGTGCTCATTAAAAGACTGCTGTCCTTTAGCCTATCCTTGGCATTGGCAGGCACATGACCTGTTAAGGTGTAGAACAGAGTAGCTGTGATACCGTAAATTTCGGTGAGAACATCAAGAGTAAAGTTATTTTCGTACTGCTCAGGTGCTGCACATCCGCTATAAAGCTGGCTTTTGAGAGGTGTTCCTCTTTTACGCTCCATAGAGGTGCAAAAGCCTGTCAGCTTAAGCTTTCCGTCATGTGTTACAAGGAGATTTGATGGGGATACTGCGTAGTGGCCTACTCCCCTTTTGTGCAGGGATTCCAAGGCTGAAATAAGTGGCATAAACAGTGGCCTTGCAACCTCCCACTCAAGCTGGCCGTTACTCCTCTTGAGAAATTCATCAAAGTGGATAAGGTCAAGCTTTTCTTCAATAACATATGCTGTATTATTTTCTTCAAAAATGTCGAGAATTTTAATCATTACCGACATATCGTTAAGTTCTCTTACAATCTGGTAGTAAGAAACGAACTTTGCTTTAAGATTTTTATAAACTGATTCATCGTTATAGCTTACTGAAAGCTTCTTTTCACCCTTTGCTCGGTTAAACATACCGATTGGGAGAAATTCCTTGATGATAACAGGTGTTTTATTTTCTTTGTCGTAGCCAAGGTATCTTGTGCTTTCTCCATTTGTATCAATACCTCTGCCGACTATGTAACGATTTTTTAGAACAGTATTAAAGCCTAAAAAAGGCTCCGGCTGGGTTTCTGAATTGTTAAATCCACAATGAGGGCAGATTTTTTCCTCTCCAATTTCCTGCATGCAACCCATACACAAAGACATAC
>JBJEPA010000324.1:0-2895 GCA_051880995.1 Ruminococcus sp. | reverse complement strand
GGAAAATTTGTATTCCTTGCTGTCAAAATAGTCGGTAATAATTTCAACTATATCCCTGTCGTCCTCTACAAGTAAAATACTGTACATACAATCACCCAGATTAATTATAGCATATACATCTGGATTTTATCTGTATTTTTTAAAATTTTAAAATCCATATGGATTACAGATGATTCTTGTAATATATTGTTGAGGTGATTTACTATGAAAAAAATATTGTCAGTTTTAATTTTTTTGATTTTGTGTTTCTGTATAACAGGCTGTGAGGAAGAAAAATTTACTGACAATAATTTTAATATTGAAACAGATATGCAGTACTATTATCGCCAAAGCGGTACTGATTTGCCAATGACAGAATCGCCAAGTGGTTACTACTATATGTATTACAGCAAAACAAACAACATTCTTTTTTATGTTGATAAGGAAATGGGGGAGGCAACTCCCTTATGCTCAAAGCCTAATTGCCTACACGATAATCCCAATAGCTGTGATGCGTATTTTGATGTTTCTGAGTCTGTAATGAATAATCAGATGATTCAATATTACAATGGTAAGCTGTACATTTTGTGCGGTGAATATGACAAGGATTTTATTGAGTACAAGCAGTACCTCCTTCAGTGTGACCTTGACGGAAGTAACCGTAAAAGAGTAAGTGACGATTTTGATTTTTGCTTTTCCTATTGGTGTATTCACAGGGGATATTTGTACTACGGCAGGGACAACGGAATTGTACGACTTTCTATGGATAACCTTGACGGTGACGAGGAAATAATTTTTCAAATTAAAAATTATATAAAGGACAATGAGTCTGCTTTTCAGCCTATTCTTGCATATGACCATTATCTTTACTTTGGTGTTGACGAGCAAAATGATAAAGGAAATTATGTCGATTCATACGGTGTTGCCCTTGACCTTGATACATTGAAGTACAACAAAATACAGTATAACGGAGAAACAGTTTTGAGTGTAAACTCCTTTGCAAGGGGCAAAGCATTGGCAATTTGCAGGGATAAAAAAACAAATGATTTGGTATATATTCGTGGCAATCCTGACGGGACAGGTTTTGAAGAATATTACAGAAGAAGTAAGATTACAACTACTTATTGTGACGGAAATTACTATTATTTCAGTGATGCAGTCACCCACGCAGGAGATGAAAATTACATTCCCACTATAACTGTACTTGACCTTGATATGAATGAGGTTGACACCTTTAAATTGCCACAAGGCTCTTGGTGGTTTAATGCCCAAAGTACAGATTGTTTTATTATGAAAGCTGTTGACAAAAATAACCGCCCCATACTGGTGTATGCAGACAAAGGTCAGCTTGGCTCCTGTAAGGGTAAAACAATAGAATATAAAATACTTTGCAATATGGACTTTAATGTCACCACAGACAATTACTACTATGAGGCGGAATGATGAAGTTACTTAAATTTGAGCTTTATAAAATACTTGGTAACAAAATATTTGTCATCTGCTTTGTTGCCTTTTTCTTAATGAATTGCTTTGCCCTTGTGTATATACAAACAGGTAGTTACGATGGTGAGCTTTTTGGGGAGAATAAGGGTGAGAATAATTCTATAATAGAAAAATGTATAAATTCAGCCAACCCCCAAAAAACTTTGAATACACTAAAAGAAAAGTATATGAAAGAGGAAAATTACAAAGGTGTTGAGCTTACTCAATGGGTTAAGTCACAGTATGACTACTTTGAAAGCTACAAAACCTTTATTGACGAAATGGAAAGCAGAGCAGACAGACAAATGAAGTTTTCCGTTTTTGCAGAAAAAGGAAGTTTTGCCTACAACAATATCGGAAAAACACCACAGGACTTTCAGCACCTAAGGGGCATACAGTTAACGGTTGGCAACAACACTTGTGTGGAAAAAGCAACAGAATTTGAAGTGACGAATTTCCTGATGCTTGTACTTGTGGTGGTAATGTGTATTCTCCTTTTCAGCAGTGAAAGAGACAAAGGCTTGTATCCTCTTGTAAGGTGTACCAAAAGGGGCAGAGCAGAGTCGGTAATTTCAAAGCTGTTTGCCCTGATAATTGTGACGGCGGTTTTGTCAGCACTATTTTATGTGGCGAATATTGTTGTTTCGGGGCTGATTTTCGGCTTTGGAGATATGGGCAGAAGTGTTCAGTCCGTCGGCTTGTTTATGGAGTGTCCTCTTAAGGTCAGTATCGGAGAATACATTTTCCTTTGGGTTATCAGCAAGGTTATTACATTTATTTCACTTGGCGTGATATTTGCAATGATTTTTGTGATGGTGAAAAATACAGCAAAGGTTTATGTGATAATTATTCTGTTTACAGCATTTCAGTTTGCCTCGGTTATGCTCATTGATAGCCGTTCTGTGTTTGCATTTTTAAAGTACATAAACTTCTATTACTTTTTGTCAGGCAACAGCATATTTGGGGAGTATGTAAATATCAACCTTTTCAGTCAGCCTGTCAATATTATAAATGTTTGGATTTCGGTGATGACTGTTACCGTAATCGCAGGTTTTGTCATCACAACCATAGTGTTTGTAAGGTCCCACCATATTGTCGGGTCAAGGCTAAAATTCAGGTTAAGGACAAAGAGTATCAGGGGCAGTGTAAAAATTTTCAGCGGTGAAATCTACAAGCACTACAAAACTTCACTTGTTTTTTTGGCAATAGCTTTTCTATTTGTTTTTGCATATTCAAACCTTACAAGTGACATCAGTATTCACTTTGCTAATCCCTCAGAAAGTGCCTACAACTCATATATGACCGACCTTGAGGGGGAAATTGACAGTAAAAAGGAGGAATACCTTAACAGGGAGCAAAAGTACTTTGACGATTTATATTTAGAAAGGCAGAAAATACAGCAAGACAACAGCCTAAGTATTAACGAAAAAACCT
>JBJEPA010000323.1:0-2916 GCA_051880995.1 Ruminococcus sp. | reverse complement strand
ATACATACCACTAAAAGCAATTTCTGCCCATTGATCTATTGTTCCAGTGTAATTAACTTTTGAAAGATTTGTGCAACCTGAAAAGGCATTTCGACCAATGCTTTTAACACTTTCAGGAATCGTTACGCTTTTAAGATTTGTGCAATTCTCAAAAGCATTTGATTCTATCGAACTTGTTATATGACCATTAATAGTAGAGGGGATTGTAATTTCACTTAAACTCCCTGTGTACCCGGTTATTGAAATTTTGCCATTCCTATAAAGATCATAAGTGAAATCACTTTCCTCTATAGGAGCATCACCAATAGTTGTAAAACTAAATCCCTCATTTTTTGCATAATTCTCTGCCTGTGAATTAGAGTAACCAACTATAGAAAAGTTTTCCATCGAGGTAGCATAATAATTATTCAAATAATAACCAAGCGCATATTCATCAATATATGTAATGTTATATGGCACAGTGATTTCTAAAAGACTTTTACAATTATAGAACGCAAATTTTTCTATACCTGTCATTTCGCTTGAGAATTCTACATTAATCAACTTATTGCAATATGAAAATGCTCTGTTCCCAATAATATTCACACACTCCGGAATCGCACAATTTTCAATTCCACGGGGAGCTTGCAGTAATAATGTCTTTTCCTTATTTAAGAGAAATCCATCAACACTTGAATAACAATTGTTATTTTCATCAACATTAATTGACAACATATTTTCACATTCGTAGAAATTGAGATAACTACCATAGTCGATAAGTGTACTCGGAATATTTAAGTGAATAAGATTTTTACAATCGCCCAAGGCATATGGAGTTATATTTAAAACCCCTTCAGGTATATTCAGCTCCTTTATAGCACGAGATACAAGTATTAAATTTGTCATGTCTTTGTCATATAAACAGTTGTTGTAAGAATGATAATTATCATTCTGCCCATCAACAGATATAGTGTCTAAACTGTTGCAATACCAAAATGCAGACTCTTCTATGCTTTCAACATTTTCGGGAATATTAATTTCTTTCAAGTTTTTGCAATATGAAAAAGCCTGAACTCCTATCCTTTTTATCGAATTTGGCAATACAACTTGTTCTAGTTCAGTTAGCCTACTGAATAAATAATCCTCAATTTCAGTTGGAGCATCTGTTAGTTCAATACCTTTAATACTTTTTACACAACCTGTGTATGAGCTTGAAAAATAACTTTCATGTTTTTTATTAGCTACTAAGTCAGTTACCGCACGCACAACATTGGTACTACACTTTATTATTTGCAGATTAGTCGCATTTCTTAAATTCCAAAAATTATTGTAAATATCTTTATTAGAATTATCTACAAAATTGTCATGTAAATATATTGTTTCTAATGTATTATTCTTAATAAATGCTATTAATTTTACACTTTCAGGCACTTCAAAGTATTTTTGATTTAGACCTGTTGCATAAAACAATAATTCTGATTTATCACTATTGTAAATTACATTATTATCAGAACAATAAACCTTGTTTTCACTATCAACAATTATATTTCTAATATTATCCATCTCGTAAAATACATAAAACGGCAAATCTTCAACAAATTTACCAATATTAATGTTTGATATATTATCAGAATTCAAAAAGTAATAAATTCTAGTATATGCATATCCGTCATAAGAATTTTCTTGTAATTCACAATTTTTAGCATTATAATCAATAGTATTTAGTGACTCACAATTATAGAAAGCAAAATATCCAATACTGGTAATATTGATAGGAATATTCGTCCTAACTAAGTTATTACAATCTTGAAAGGAGTACCTTCCTATGTATGTAATTCCATCAGCAATTAACACCTCTGATATATCTTCTCTGTATGGATACCAAGGTGCATTACTTTTGGAAAAATCATTCATTCTTCCGCTACCATATATATTTAACAATCCATCTTCTGATAATACCCAAAAAACATTAGAACCGCAACTTCCATTATGGGAAATATCTTTTTCAAAATCCATTCCTGTGGTCGCAGATATAACATTACCTTCACTATCTGTCAAATCAAAAAGTGAGCTATTATGATTTACTGCTTCAGGGACATAGGAATAATATTTACATCCATCTGACAATTTAATATTTTCATATGTAATTTCCCGTGTTTTGGTTCCGCTTTCGTCAAACTCAGTTACAACATAGTCCATTGTGCCGGAATCGGTTCCCGACATTGTAAAAGTATAGTCGTCCCCAATCAGGTAAATATTCTTTTGGTCGCCGACAACATTTATAAACACATCGCTGTAAGATGTATCTACCACATTGTTTCTCACCATACCGCAGATGTTGCCGTCGTTATCAAATACAGTTACATCAACCGGGCACTTTACGCTGACTAATGTGCTATTCTGTGAAGGAGTTGTCACTAATTCAAATATTTTGTTGCCACACTTTTTATCTCCCTCGGAGATTAGTTTTTTTAGTGCAGTCTTAACATCTTTAGCGTCAACTCTTTTGAATACATCTTTTGTATAATTATTGTTCAGTAATTTTACCATTATCTGAGATGATAAAGCTTCTGCTGTTGCATCTGTATCAATTCCGAATATTGTACGGTATTGTTTTGCACCGTTAAAAATAGTATCCTTAGCAACTTTCTGCAATTGCTCGCAAAATGCACACACATCTGCGTATGCTGGGAGAATAACACTTGAATCCAATTGTTCTCCATTCATATTATAGATAGTTGCAGAACCTGAACCTGTTGCCATTGTCGGCATACCTGAATTACCAAAATCAAAACTGGTCAGATTAATATAAAGCTCTATAAACACTTGTGTTCCGTCTTTCGTTTGTGTTTTAAGATAAGTTGTAGCTTGTATAGTTCCTGGTATTAAAAGCACACTGGTGTCAAGTCCTAATTTGCTTAACCACTGATTTGCAAT
>JBJEPA010000322.1:0-12791 GCA_051880995.1 Ruminococcus sp. | reverse complement strand
ATCTAAAGGGTATAATCCACCTTTCTGTCCCCAATAGGAGATGATTTATTTATTTTTTGTTTTTTGTTAAAGTCAATTTTTCCTTTTCCTAAAAGCTTTTCATTTTGGTCGAAAAGCTTTAGCTGATATACAGGCTCTCTTCCAACCGGAGTTACTTTATTGTTATATTTATAGTAGATAGATATACGATTAAACCTTGAATCTGAATAAAACTCCTGTGATATAGTTTTATTTTTTCTTGCAGTTGCTCTGATATATTTGTTGTGTGTTGAGGTTACATCAATAACTGAAGTTTTTCCGTACTCCACCTTTTCCGTAAAGAATGGATTTGCTATAAACATAAGTATAATAGAGAAAATTGCCACTGTGCTATAGGCTAATCTTCCTACACACTTTTTCTTTTCAGAGGATAGTGCAAAATAGTTTTCTATGCTTTCTCCTCCTAAAACTGCCATTGCAGTAACTAAAAAGATAAACGGTGTAGCATAGGCGGGCTTAACCTCCCAAATCATATAAAATCCATAAGCACCAAGCATAGTGAGTAAAATTACGAAGTTAAATTTTCTTTGCTTATTTGCAACAAAACCTATTACAAATATCAAGGTGAGAATATTTAGGGCTATCCATAACATCTGACAGTAAATAAACAAAAGGTCTGATTTTTCTCCAATTGTATATCTTGAACCATAGGCATAACTTCTTACACCCTTAATTCTGGAATCAAATGCCATACTGCCGTCACCCCATATACATTTGTGCTTTGAGTACATATGCTTGATAAAGGTTTTTGGGGTATAACTTTTTATGGCTTTCTCAATATATTTATTGCAGTTTTCCTTGATTTTTTCCTTTGTTGCAAGGTGTTCATTCTGATGAACCAGACTTCCGTCAAATGTACCGTCACTTGTAAGGCCCATCGCTACCCAGTGTATCATTGGAAAGTTTCTGTCGCTTCCTGTGTAGTAGTGGTTGTTAATTGCAGAACAGCAGGCAAATGTTCCACCGGCAAAAACTATCCCTACAATTAAAATAGTGATTGTCTTTTTCAGCCTTTCCTTACTTTTGAAAGTCCACAGTACAAGACAGATAAAGAAAGCAATTGACAAAATCATTACAACAGGGCGGATATTGTAGCCCAAAACTGTCAAAACACCGACAACAGCAGAATTTATAATAACAGAGAATTTATTTTTTAAACGGTAAAGATTAGCTCCTGAAAGGAGTATTCCACCCATAAAAGGCAAACACAAAGAAATCGTATATACCCAAGGTACTAAAAAAAGAACAGGAGGATACAGTAAACTAAGTAAAAGGAACTTTACTGATGTAGCAAGTTTTCCTGTAAGTTTTTTTATTGCAAAAAAGAAAAGCACCTGTGCACCCATAATTGCAACTGCATTTACGCATCTTCCAAATGCTATAAGGTCAGTTACTCCAAAAAAATCAGCAATGTAATATAAGAAGTAAAGTAAAATTACCATTGGGTTGTTGTTTGAATATTTTGAAAAATATTTAGTACTTCCGTCAATTACATCGTATTTTCCCTTTGCCATACCCATAGCATAATCATTTACATAAAAACTATCGGTCATTGGTATTGTATCATAATTTAGAAGTACAAAAAGCAAAACTCCTCCAATTAGTGCAAATAGGACAACGCTTGCAATAATAAGTCTTCTCTGGGATAATTTGCTTATTATTCGGAACATCGCCAAAAATCCAAAGGCAATTAGAATTCCGCCACAAATATTTATAGAATACACTAATAATGACTTCAATCCGTTATTATTTATATCACAGAAATAATTTCCTGAATATGAATACATCATAACTGAACATAAAATTGTAACACCGGTTAATAACCCAAAAATCACAGCCAAAACCTTTAATATTCCATTGGTAATTTTTATCATTATAATATTCCTCTTTAATAAATAGTAAAGATATTGCTGATTGTTTTACAACATCTCAACTAATACAACAATGGAAAAATCAAAAATGGGACAAAAATTATATATTTTTTCTGTTATTTATAAAAATCCCCTCAACCTTCCGATTGAGGGGAAAATATTTTAAATGAAATTTCTGAACATAAAATTAATGTTCTCCGAATTTGCACTCTTTTTTTATATATTTTTTGTAATCTGTATATGAAGTTTTACTGATTGAGTCCTTTGAACAAGGCAGGGACATAAGCTTTATCACTGTACTGTTGTCCTTTTCTGTGCCTGAGGTTTTGTAGAGAATATCGTCATAGAAGCAGTTTCCACTAATGGCGCTTTCGTACAACTTTTTGAAGAAGTCAAAATCTTCAATTTCATAACCTCCGCACACAACAGAGCCTATGACGGCAACTGTTTCCACATCCCTTGCAGACTCTTTCCACACTTCACCTGTTGTAGCAACAGCAAATGAAATTACCTTCTCAGTACTGTCGTCAACTGTAAGGATAATCTCACATTTTTCTGTTGGGTGATGATATGAGGTGCAGGTAGTTTCTCCGTTCTTAGTGTTTTTGTCACCAACAGGAGTAAAGTTTTCTTGGGAAAGACCTGTGGGTTTGTCCTTACTATCAAGGGCAACACCACCTGAATTTGTCTTATCCTCATACATTTCATTAAATTTTTCTGTAAATTCTTCAACATTAATATCGTAGGACTTTCGAGAAGAATTTTTTGAACTAATTACTGTTGATTTATTTGACGGAAAATTACCTTTTGAACTTTCCTCATCACAGCCTGTCAGCATAGAAACTGACAAAACAGTTATTATCAACATTGAAATTATAGAAAATCTTTTAATCTTCATAATACACATTACTCGTTGCTGTCAGCCTGTTCTGAATTTTCTGTATTATCAGCACTTTCATCCTGTGGATTTTGACTGCTTTCTTCATCCTCATGTGGTGCTGTTGCGATAGTTACAACCTTATCCCCGTCAACAGGCTTCATAAGAGTTACACCCTTGCTTGGTCTGTTACAAATTCTTACAGAAGATGCCTCTATTCTGATAACAATACCGGATTTTGAAATCATAATAATATCGTCATCAAGGCTTACTGACTGAACTGTGGCAACCTTTCCGTATTTATCTATGTGATAGTTAGTAAGACCCTTACCGCCACGTGACTGAACACGGTAGTCAACAGCCTTGGAAATTCTTCCGTAGCCTGTTTCGGAAACAGTGAGAATCATATCGTCGTCAGACGCAACACACATACCTATAATTTCGTCATTTTCATCAAGCTTCATAGCCTTTACGCCACGAGCCTGCCTACCCATTGCTCTAACATCATTTTCGTTAAAGCGGATAGCCATACCGTTTTTGGTTGCAACAATAACATTGTCGTTACCTTCTGTCATCTTAACCCAGGCAAGTTCATCGCCCTCATTAAGTTCAAGGGCAATAAGTCCGCCCTTTCGTGCTGTATTGTAGGCAGAAAGTTCAATTCTCTTGATAATACCTCTCTTGGTAACCATAATAAGGTATTTATCGTCCTCCATATTGTCAACCTTAATCATAGAGGTAACCTTTTCGTCCTGGTCAATAGGCAGAAGATTTGCAATATTCATACCCTTGCTTTGACGAGAACCCTCAGGAACTTCGTAACACTTAATGCGGTAAACCCTTCCCTTGTCGGTAAAGAACAGAATAAGGTCGTGGGAATTTACAACGAACATTTCCTTAGCTACGTCCTCTTCCCTTCTGGACATACCGGAGACACCTCTGCCACCACGATTCTGAATTTTGTAAGTGTCGGCAGGAATTCTCTTGATATAACCAAACTGTGTAAGTGTAAGAACACAGTCCTCCTGCGGAATAAGGTCCTCAATGTCAACCTCACCTGAAACAGCACAGATTTCTGTCCTTCTTGGGTCGGCATATTTATTTCTTACAGCCATAGTTTCTTCTTTTACTATATTAAGCTGTCTTTCTTTGCTACCCAGTATTTCAGTGAGGTCAGCAATTTTAAGATTAAGTTCACTAAGCTCATTTTCAATCTTTTCTCTTTCAAGATTGGTGAGCTGACCAAGACGCATCTGCACAATAGCCTGTGCTTGTACATCATCAAGACCAAACTTTTCACAGAGATTTGCCTTTGCTGTAGATTGGTCCTTTGATTCTCTGATAACCTTTATTACTTCTTCAATATTATCCTGAGCAATTTTTAAACCTTCAAGAATATGGCATCTTTCCTGGGCTTTCTTAAGGTCAAATTCCGTTCTGCGAACTATGACCTCAACCTGGAAATCAATGTAATGCTGGAGCATTTCCTTTAGGGTGAGAACCTTTGGCTCACCGTTAACAATGGCAAGGTTAATTACACCAAAGGTGATTTGTAGCTGTGTATTCTTAAAGAGTGTGTTTAGCACAACCTGAGGAGAAGCATCTCTTTTAATATCAATTTCAATGTGCATACCATTACGGTCGGAGTGGTCCTCAATGTTGGAGATACCCTCAAGTCTTTTATCCCTGACCATATCGGCAATAGACTCAATAAGTCTTGCTTTATTTACCTGATAAGGAAGTTCGGAAACAATAATCTTGAATCTTCCGTTTTTCTGTTCTTCAATTTCTGTCTTTGCCCTGAGGACAATTTTTCCTCTTCCTGTTGCGTAGGCGGCTCTGATTCCGCTTCTGCCCATAATCATTGCGCCTGTTGGGAAGTCAGGTCCGGGCATACATTCCATAAGGTCGGCAACCTCTGCGTCGGGATTATCAATAAGTAGGCACATAGCGTCAACAACCTCACCCAAATTGTGAGGAGGAATGTTTGTAGCCATACCAACAGCAATACCGGAGGAACCGTTTACCAGAAGATTAGGAAATCTTGATGGAAGTACAGTCGGCTCCTGAAGTCTGTCGTCATAGTTTGGCATAAAGTCAACAGTATTCTTATCAATATCGGTAAGCATTTCTGTTGAAATTTTGCTCATTCTTGCCTCTGTATATCTGTAAGCAGCAGGTGGGTCACCGTCAACAGAACCAAAGTTTCCGTGACCGTCAACCAGCATATAACGCATAGAGAATGTCTGTGCAAGTCTTACAAGGGCATCATAAACAGATGCATCACCATGTGGGTGATAAGAACCAAGCACAGCACCAACTGTGTCGGCGCACTTGTGGTAAGGCTTGTTAGGTTCAAGACCCTTTTCGTGCATTGTATATAGTATTCTTCTGTGTACAGGCTTTAATCCATCCCTTACATCGGGAAGTGCACGGGATACAATAACTGACATAGAGTAGTCGAGAAATGACTTTCTCATTTCTCTGTCAATATCAACATTTATAGTTTTTGCCTGGGGCATTATATAATCTTTTTCGTTGTTATCAGCCATTTTTATCCCTCCTTAAATATCAAGATTTTCAACAAAACGAGCGTTTGTTTCGATAAATTCTTTTCTCGGCTCAACCTTTTCGCCCATAAGCATAGAGAAGGTTTCATCAGCCTGTTCAGCATCTTTAAGTTCAACACGAAGCATTGTTCTTGTTTCAGGATTCATAGTAGTTTCCCAAAGCTGTTCAGGGTCCATTTCACCAAGACCTTTGTAACGCTGAATTTCTGTTTTGCCCTCAATCTGAGCAAGCATAGCGTCTCTTTCTTCGTCAGAATAGGCATACTTATGCTTTTTACCTTTTGTAATTCTGTAAAGAGGTGGCTGTGCAATATACACATGACCCTCCTCAATGAGTGGTCGCATAAAGCGGAAGAAGAATGTAAGGAGAAGTGTTCGGATATGAGAGCCGTCAACATCGGCATCGGCCATAATGATAACCTTGTCATATCTTAATTTTGTTATATCAAAATCGTCCTTAATTCCTGTTCCAAGGGCAAGGATAACAGGGGTAAGTTTATCGTTTCCATAAACTTTATCCTCTCTTACCTTTTCTACATTCAGCATTTTACCCCATAGTGGGAGAATAGCCTGAATTCTTCTGTCTCTTCCCTCTTTAGCAGAACCTCCCGCAGAGTCACCCTCTACGATATATATTTCTGTTTCTGTGGAATCTTTACTTTGACAATCGGCAAGCTTACCGGGAAGTCTTGCGCCGTCAAGGGCTGACTTTCTTCTAACATTTTCCCTTGCCTTTTGGGCGGCAATTCTTGCTGTGTAGGACATCATAGCCTTGTCAAAAATTATCTTGCCAATAGCGGGGTTTTCTTCAAGAAATTCAGAAAATTTATTTTTAATTAGCTTATAAACCATTGAGCGAACTTCTGTATTTCCCAACTTTGCCTTGGTTTGTCCTTCAAATTCAGCCTCTGTAAGTTTTACAGAAATAATAGCAAACAGACCCTCTTCATAGTCGCTGTACTTCAGGTCGTCATCCTTTTCCTTAAGTTTATTAAATCTTCTCCCATATTCATTAAGTACCTTTGTAAGTGAACGCCTAAAACCCTCCTCGTGGGTACCACCGTCTATTGTATGAATATTGTTGGCAAAAGAACGAATATCAGAAGTAATCGCGTCTGTGTATTGCATTGCAATTTCAACAGACATTGTGTTATCTTCATTCTCTGCTTCAAAATATATAACATCCTCATGTAATGGATTGATTTCCTTAGTTTTACTCTTTTTCTCTCTGATAAAGTTTACGAAAGAACGCACACCGCCCTCGTAGCAATATTCATTCTTTACTATATTTTCAGGGTCACGCTCATCTATAAGCTCAATGTTAACTCCTGCGTTAAGAAAAGCCTGTTCACGCAAACGCTTTTCAAGAATTTCATACTTATAGACTGTTGTATCAGTAAACATAACAGGGTCAGGCTTAAAGATAACCTCTGTTCCCTTTTCTGTACCCTGACCTATAACCTCAAGGTCATTCATTATTTTTCCTCGTTCATAACGCTGGAAGTAAATATCCTTGCCGTCACAAACTCTTACTTCAAGATACTCAGAAAGCGCATTAACAACAGACGCACCAACACCGTGCAAACCACCGGAAACTTTGTATCCGCCACCGCCGAACTTTCCTCCGGCGTGGAGAACTGTAAATACAACAGTAACAGCCGGCAGACCCATCTTTGCATTTATTCCGACAGGAATACCTCTTCCGTTATCCTTTACTTTTATTATATTACCGGGCAAAATTGATACTTCAATTTTTGTACAATAGCCTGCCAATGCTTCGTCAATGGAGTTATCAACAATTTCATATACAAGGTGATGAAGTCCCTGTTCTCCCGTTGATCCTATGTACATACCGGGTCTTTTACGAACAGCCTCCAGTCCTTCAAGGACCTGTATTTCGTCCGCACCGTATTCGTTCTCTACTTTAGTAATTTCATTTATATTATCCAATACAATTCCTCCATCAGAAAAATCATTTCTGATTTTCTATTCTTTTACTTTCTGGTTTCTTATATCTTACAAAAAATGGTCTTAAAAGCAATGCAACAATAATAATCAACACTGCCGAAAGAAAAAGGGTTAATATTCCCTTGATATTTATTACAGTCAAAAGAAAAATATTATAAATTATTGCAAACAAAATCGCCATAGTAATAAGGAAAATATATCCCCCTGTTTTTTTAACTACAAATTTCTTTTTACAGTTGTGGCATTTTATTTCTTCATTATTCTTTTGATTATTTATTTCACTATATTCATATATTGCCCTGCAATGAGGACAAACAGGTTTTTTAAACATAATCAATCGTCACTCAGCAAATCATCAAAGTAATTATTGTGAGATGATTTTTCTTTATCACTAAAATTAAAGGCTGCTGTTCTTCCCTTTAATAAATCCCTTGAAATTGTGTCGGTTTCAACCTTTTTAAAATCATCATCTTCAACAAAAGCCTTTGTTCTTGCCTCTTCTTCCTCTGTAATAATTCTTCTCTTTGCTTTAATCTGATTAAACACATCAGTATTTATCATTGGACCGCTATGTTCAAATTCTTCGTCTGTAATAGGAGGCAAAATCTCCGGCTTTGTAAACTTTTGCTGTTGAATAACAAAGTCACGATATTTTTTAAGAGGTCTAAGATTTACAAAGAAAGGCACAAATAAATAAAAAATCATAAATGGTATCATTACAAGCAAAAACATAAAAGGACTTTTGTCTGCAAGAAACATAATTATGAGAATCATTGCAACGATAGCAACCATCATTGTCAGTGTAAATGCAAGCCACATTTTTTTATTGATAAAAACATTGCTTTCCTTTTTACACCTTGTGCATTTGTATTCACCTTTAGATTTGTACATAAAAGCAGAAGAATAAGACAACCTTCTTCCACAGTAAGGACATTTTGCTAATTTCATAACATACGACCTTTCACAAATTACTTTTTCTTTTCATAAGCGTCTGACTGCTTATCTGGCTTACATATACCTTTATTTTATTACTTTCATTACAGACGACATAACTTTTTGGAAGCTCCATAGAAACATTAATTACTCTTTTTCTCTTTGTTGCATTTGAAAGATAATTTTTTGTCCACTTTGAGATTGTTGATGTATCCATATCAAAAATCCCAATTATATCATCTGTTCTTACTACTGTATTTTCACCTAAATGCAAATACATAATTACTCCTCTGTTACTTTACCCTTTTCAACATTAAAAACCTTTCCTTTTTTAAGGATTTCTTTGTTGCTCTTTTCACAGCAGGTAATAAAAACCTGATAGTCATCTATTTTATTAAGTAGATAATTTTGTCTTTTTAAGTCAAGCTCCGACAAAACATCATCAAGAAGAAGAACAGGCTTTTCACCATGAATTTTACTTAGCAAATTTGCTTCAGACAGTTTTAGTGAAAGCACAGCACTCCTCTGCTGTCCCTGACTTCCAAAGTTTTTTGCTTTCATACCGTTTATCAATATATTTATATCATCTCTGTGAGGTCCAACAGTTGTAAATCCATTATAAAGATCATCTCTTAAATTATCTCTTAAACTTTTTAAAAATTTATCCTTGATATCTTCTAAATTTTCCACATCAATATCCTTTATTGTGGAAATATATTCAATATTCAGAACTTCCTTTTTTTCAGAAATACCATTATGAAAATACTCGGCGTTTTTTCTTAATTTTTCTGCATACATTATCCTTTGCTGAATAATATATGCCCCCAACATACTTAAATTATCGTCCCATATTTCAAGGGTTGATTTTAACTCCGGATGTTTATTTATATCTTTCAACAATGCATTTCTCTGATTAAGCACCTGGTTGTACTTTGAAAAATACATTGCATACTTTAATTTTTGCTGACATAGAGCTCCGTCAAGGAATTTCCTTCTCTTACCCGGTCCCGCCTTAACAAGAGAAAGATGTTCGGGAGAAAAAACAACACAGGAAAATCTTTCAATAAGTTCTGCACCGCTTTTCTTCTTTACACCATTTATATAGACTTCTTTTTTTCCGCCCATATATCTAATTTCAGCGTTCTGTTCTCTTTCCTGACCCTCAAAGCAAAGCTTTATTTTAAAGAACTTTTCTCCAAATTTTACAAGTTCCTTTTCAGTAGAACCTCTGAAGGAATGACCTCCGCAGAAAAGCCATATACATTCAAGAAGATTTGTTTTTCCCTGGGCATTTTCTCCAAATATAACATTGGTATTCTCATGGGCATAAACCTTATTTTTTTCAAGATTTCTGAAATTTTCAAATTCCAAATACTTTACTTTCAATACCGTCTAACCTCTAAAGTTTTTTCATCAAGAGTCACTCTATCACCATCAACAAGCTTTTTTCCCCTCATTGTACATACTTCTCCATTAACAAGGACATAACCCTCTTGAATTAAATACTTTGCTTGTCCGCCAGTTTCAGTCATACCTGAAAACTTAAGTAAATCTTGAAGTCTGATAAATTCTGTTTCAATAAAAATTACTTCTCTGCTCATTGTGATATTCTCATTGGTACTACAAGATATAAAAAGCTGTCGCTTTTTACCGGTTTTATTATCATTGGTGAAAGTCCTCCATTAAGGATAAGCTTTACCTCGTCTGTTTCGCAATTTTTAATTGCATCAAGTAAATATCTGTTGTTAAATCCTATTTCAACATCACTTCCTGCAATTGTTGTACTGATTACATCATTTGCCTTTCCCATTGATGTTTTGCATGTGAGTTTTATTTCATCACTGCTGAAAACACATTTTACAGGGGATGGTATTTTCTCGTTTGCCAAAAGGCTCATTCTTTCAACAGAAGAACCTATTTCTCTTGTATTGACAACTACCTCTGTTTCTGTTCCCTTAGGAATTGTTGAATTATAGTCTATAAACTGACCTTCAATAAGTCTGGAAATAACATAAAATGTTCCAACTTTAAAAAGTGTGTGACGCTGACCAATAATGATTTCTACATCTTCATCATCATTTGTTATAAGTTTTAACACTTCACTTTGGGTTTTCTTTGGAATAACGAAGCTGTTTTCAGACTCACTGTCTATTGTTTCCTTGCGTATAGCCATTCTATAACCATCAATTGCAACAATAGTGAGGACTTTATCCTTAATTTCAAAAAGAGAACCTGTATAGATAGGTTTTGCTGTATTGTCAGAAACAGCATAAATTGTTTGGCGAATCATATCTCTTAAAAGTCCGCCATTTATTAATATTTTATCTGTTTCTTCAAACTTAGGTAGATCGGGATATTCTGTTGCTGAAAGACCAACAATCTGATATGAAGCGTGACCGCTTGTAATGTAAGTAACCATTCTTTCATCTGTTTCAATGGTTACAATCTCCTCAGGAAGTTTTCTTATAATATCACCAAATAATCTTGCTGATACAACAATTTCACCCTCACTGTCAAGCTGAGCTTCCATATCTGTTGTTATACCAATTTCAAGGTCGTATCCTGATAAATTAAGGTGACCATCATATGCTTTTATCATTATTCCCTCAAGGGAAGGTATTGAAGATTTAACTGCAACTGCCCTTTGAACATTTGTAACAGCGTTGCTTAAGTCTGTTCTTGAACACGTAAATTTCATTTTTTATCCTTTCTCTGTTTTTCTAATGATTTGTTATGTAAATTTATAATAGTAGTATTAGAGGCTGTGAAAATCTATAAAAAGTATTTCAAACACAGTTATAATCACATTTTTAAGTCAACATAAAAAATGTTGAAAAAAATAAATTATGTGGATAAAATCAGTAATAATATAAGTTATCCACATTTTGTGAAAGTATGTGATGTTAATGTGTGTGAAAATGTGGAAAACTATCTGTCTCTTATGTTTTTAATTATGTCCTCTACAGTTTCCTTTATATCATTATTTTCCTGCATCTGTTGAGTGATTTTTTGAATTGTATATACTATAGTTGTGTAGTGTCGGTTGCCAAATTCCTTACCTATTTCTATCATAGAAAGGTTAGTAAGACTTCTTACAATGTATATTGCAATATGTCTTGCTTGGCTTATACTTGCCTTGTGATTTTTTGAACTTCTGATTTCATCGGCAGAAAAGCCATAATTTCTTCCGACTTCTTCAATAATCCTTTCAACAGTAAGCTCAGGTGGTGTGTCATTATTTAAAATGTCACTTATGCCCTCTTTTACAACTGAAAGAGAAGGTTCTTCCCCTGACAGTAAAATTTTTGCCTTGAGTTTCTTTACAACACCTTCAAGCTGACGAATGTTTGTTTTTAGACTTTTTGCGATATATTCGCATACATCGTCGTTAAGATTTATACCTAATATTTCAGATTTACGCTTTATGATTGCAATTCTTGTTTCCAAATCAGGTGGTTGAATATCTGCAAGAAGTCCTGATTCAAATCTGGAACGAAGTCTGTCCTCAAGGGTTTTAATTTCTCTTGGAGGACGGTCAGATGTAAGGACAATCTGCTTGTTAGCTTCATAAAGTGTGTTAAATGTGTGGAAAAATTCTTCCTGTGTTCTTTCTTTTCCTCCAATAAACTGAACGTCATCCACCAAAAGAACATCAGCATTTCTATATTTATTTCTAAATTCAGAGGTAGTCGCCTTTGCTATGGATTCAACAAGTTCGTTGGTAAAGTCATCACCTTTAACATATACAATGTTTTTATCAGGCTGATTTTTCTTTATTTCATTACTTATTGCACATATAAGGTGAGTTTTTCCAAGTCCACTATTTCCATAAAGAAAAAGTGGGTTATATGCACCGGCAGGATTTTGAGCAACTGCAATTGAAGCTGCGTGAGCAAATTTATTTGAAGAACCTACAATAAAGGTGTCAAATGTGAAATCATATCCTGTTTCGGCAGTTGATTTCTGTTCTTTTTCCTGTATATTATTAACCTCATCAGGCACACGAAAAACAATTTTAAAGTGTGTGCCAAATACAGTATCAAATGCATCATTAAGAAGTGGTATATAGCATCTCATAAGAGTCTGACGGTGAAAGTCATTTGGAACAAGAAGAGTTGTTTCGTTTTTGTCAAAATCTAAGCTGACAGGCTCAATCCTCTTAATCCATGTGTTATAAGCAACATCTGTAATCTGACTTTTACAATAGTCACTTATTATGTTCCAGGCTTCTCTGAAGGAATCCATTTTTTCACTTCCTTTATTTATCCTTATCTATAAAAAAGTATTGTTAAAAAGCTTAAAAAATATTTTGTCTGGTATTAACTACCCATACAAATACATTATATATTATAACAAAAACACTTATAATTTGCAATAAAAATAATTTCATTTATATTTACATTTGTAAGTATATATTTACTATAAAAATTGTGTGTATTTTATTAAAAAAATTATATCATAATTTGTGATTAAAAATTAGAAAAATACTACATATTGTAGTGTCTAATTTAAAATATAAATAACTTTAAAATA
>JBJEPA010000321.1:0-2927 GCA_051880995.1 Ruminococcus sp. | reverse complement strand
GCTATGGCGTCAGCAAACAAGGCGTTTTGCATATCTACAACGACTCTCTTCATTAGACCACCTCCTCTTATTTTCTAAAAAAGCTTATCATAAAACCTAAGGAAACACTTATAGTAAAATTCACAAAGAGGCTTGCCCAAGCAAGCCTCCGGTGTATTGTTGTAGTTTAAATTAAGTTTATTGCACCGCAGGCATTCAGCTTGCCGTCAACAAACCATACATTCAGCATAGCTTTGTCGTCACCGTCAGCATACCATATATAAAGCTCAGCCTGACTGGAATCGTCATAGCAGTACGCAGATGCATCTACTCCGATATGCTCCTTGACATCATCATAAGTATAGTTTGCCTGTTCAGTGCCTTCAAAGTAGTTCATTCCACCGAAGTAGGTTTGAGCAGTTTCTCTCAGCACATCAGCACTTGCCCTTTCAGTAGCCATAGGCTGTGTTTCTGTGGACTTCATATCCAGATTGTAGGCGTTACCGCTGTCCGAGCTGCCACCTTTTTCGTCATTACCGCCACAAGCGGTGAATGAAAATACCATCACTATGCTTATCATTAAAACCAGAATTTTTTTCATTTTAATACCTCCGTTAAGTAAATTTTTTAATCTGATTTTGACCTTTCAGGTATTAGTATTTTAGCTATCCTCTATAAAGCACCCCCCATTGTATTATTTTTCCATTTTTATTATACAATGGGCTTTTGGATTGCACATCACCCATATGGGTGATTTTTCATATAAAAATCCCCGACTTCACAAATGAAATCGGGGATTTATTATAAGTTTTAGGAAACACTGAATAAATCATTTGCACAGATTGTGCAGTCAGATTTTTTGTCGGTTAGTTCAAAAAACCGCAGGAATACTAACGTATTGCGAGGATTTTTTGGGCTAACCGGCGGAAAATATGCACACAAGATGTGTAAAGTGATTTATTCAGTGTTTCCTTAGTTATTCATTATCCTCAGGAATGCTGGGAATAATGAATTTTTTGTTGGTAACTGCAATAGCAAGTCGGGTTTTGTTGGAATAGCCTGTCCTTTGCAGAATGTGGGAAACATGGGTTTTGACCGTATTGACAGATACGCACAGCTTTTCTGCAATCTCGCTGTATTCCAAACCGTCACACACAAGTCGCAGAACTTCAATTTCCTTTGCCGTAAACTCGGCACTGCTGGCTCGACCTAATTGTACCACAGGGGACTTGTCGGGGAAAATATGCTCACCTGACATTGTGCGGTCAATCACATCAATCAGGGTTTCCTTGCTGACATCCTTGTACCAAAAGCTGTCCACTCCTGCACCTTTGGCACGGTCAAGATAGCCCACCTCCACCATAGATGTGACGATAATAATTTTTATGCCGGGAAACTGCTTTTTAATTTCGGCGGCTGCGTCAATTCCGTCCTTGCTACCTGTTGTACATACATCCATCAAAACAAGGTCGATATGCTGTCGCTGACATTTTATTACGGCAAGCTCTGCACTGCTTATGCTTGCCACAAGTTCATAGCTTGTGCTGTCGGATATTATCCTCTCCATATTTTCACGGGGCATTCGCTGGTCCTCTACGATTAGCACCTGTTTCATTCTGTTCCCTCCTTTATTTTCGGCAAAGTCACAATCAGCTCAAAAACCGGATTTGACTGTATTTCCATAGTACCACCCAAATTAGTAATATGATTGTAAAGATTCACAAGTCCCCCTTTGGGTGTTACTTTACTTTCGGGTGGGTTTCCGTTGTTTGTGATTCGTATTGAAGAAAAACAATCATCATTGTGTATATCAATAGTGAGAATTGTGGCATTGGCATGACGAACACTGTTTGTAAGGCACTCACGCATTGCTATCAAAAACACCCTGCAAAGCTCCTGTTGTTGGGGTAATTCCCCGTTAAGCTCTACTTTTACACCGATTGTATCAGCGTCACTCATAAATTCTGCAAGCTCACCACGCTGAAGCGGGTATTCATTATCGTTTTTAATTGCACTTACTGCTTTCTGAAACAGACTGACAGCGTCAACGTTTTTTTCCGTAGTTTGTTCCTGTTGCAAAATCTGACGCATTGCAAGGATTCCCCCACTCATACGGTCGTGAAGTCTTGTTTTAGCCGTCAGCAATTCCTTTTCCTTTGTCATAGTTGAAACATTATCCGAAAGAACCTTTAGGTCACGGGATATTTTTTTCAGTTGTCCTGTCTGCTCCTTTAGTTTCAGGTTCTTTTCGTAAAGCTGTGTCACATCGGAAAATATTACCTCTGTGTAGGCGACACCGTCCAACGCAGTTATCTCTGTCTGGGAATAACGCCACGCCTTTCCACTTGGGAAAAGATAAGTTTGCTTGACATCAGGGAGCCTTATGATACCGCTTTTTGTATCACATTCCTCCAAAGCCTTCTGTAATTCCTCAAATGTTTGCATATCGCTTTGCGTCAGACTGCGGAACAGACGATGCATTTGGAGATTACACAGCTTGACAGCACCTGAGGTCGTAAAATAACAAATTCCGTCGGGCAGGGTATCTATTGCCTCCTTGACAGAATTTCGGCTGAGATTTTTACCTCTTTGACGGTACTGGACAACAGCTTCACAAATCAGCAGTACGCTTGTTACTCCCACAATGCACCACAGCATCCACATAGGTAGTGGCAACAAGATTTTGTACGGATGATGAATATTAATTTTCCTAAACGCTTCTCCCAATATTGATAACAGTACAAACAGAATCAGGAAAAGACCCACATTCAGATATCTGTTACATTTCCTTTGAAATCTGTAATGAGAAATAATTAGGTAAAACAGGGTAACGATTAACAAAAATAAAAGAGAAACCAAAAACAAGGATTGCTCTGCTGAGGATGTCTGATAAAAGGTTGTCACAACTGTTCACCTGCCTTTTTTGCTCGGAGCGTAAAACTCCATAC
>JBJEPA010000320.1:0-2941 GCA_051880995.1 Ruminococcus sp. | reverse complement strand
AATTTCTTAATTTCTTTCAAATTATCGCACTTTCGCTGGTGAAGGGTGATGAGGTGGTCGAGTCCATCTAATAAAGTGCCGATTTCACTCTGTTCTTCCATCGAAGGAATAGAAATTTCGATTTTTAGAAAATCTGACTCGTGTATTTTCCATTGACCGTAGATAACTCCCTGACGCCATTTGACCATTGCATTTATGAAATCTTTTTTTACCAGCCTTCGCCCTAAAAAATCTGAGTCGGCAATTCCGGTAGGTTTAAAAATGCTATAAACGGGAGAAATACAGGCTTTTCCATACTTATTTAGTCCTATAGAACCGGTTTCAAGATTGTTTGAACTATAAATAAAATCTCCAAATTCAGTTCTTTTGTATCGCTTATTTTTGGTGTCTGTTACCAGCGAACTGCGGTCATATCGCTCACCTTTAGGTGCAACACCTTCATTTGCAATAAACGCCATAAGTGGATACTCTTCGCTCATAGGAGCTTGCTCGTTACGCTCAATAAGTAGTTCTCTAACCTTACGCTGTTCCCAAGCGAATAATCTAAATTTATTCCAGAATATATACTTACACTGGTGAAGGGTGATGAGGTTGTCGAGATGGCGGAACACAGCAACAATACGGTATTGTTCTGCTTTTGTTGGAAACGAAAATGATACCTTTTGAATATCTGAATTGTGGATATGTACAACTGATTTTCCTTGTGCCTTTTTGGCCAGTTCTTTTTGTGGTTCACCACTTGAAATGGCAAGTGCTAAAAAAGAAGGATTAATGAAGTTGAATGGACGGAGGATATTTAGGTCTCCGCCAAGTAAAACACCTGATTTTTCAACTGCTGAAGCTCTTGCGATATCCTCGGCTGTCTCTCCCGAAGCGGGTATTATTACTTCATTACCTTGGCTGTAAACAGAGCCGTCTTTCGGAGTTGCAAAAGTATCTACATCGTCAATGGCAAATTGATAATTTGTGTAGAGTCTGCCGTATAATATTATCGGTGTTCCGATTTCCGTCAAATCACTTTTGGAATAGCCATTTCCTTTTGAATATTCAGCAATGTCCACAGCCTTACGCTGTTCCCAAACATCGGTGTAACCTTTGAATCTAATTTTTGGTTTTTTCATACTAATCACCCCTCAAACATTCCAATAATGTCATTTAATGATGACCTTATGCTTTCATCGTCAGAAGTTAATTCCTTAAGAAGTGATAAAAATTCCCCTTGCGCCTGTTTAATTTCTTCGTCTGTCTTTTTCATTTCAGATAAAAGAGCATTGATATCCACTTCTTCTTCTTTCTCAAATGTGTCAACATACCTGGGAATATTCAAATTGAAATCATTATTTTCGATGTCCTCAAAGCTGGCAAGGTAAGCTTCTTTTTCAACCGTTTCTCGCTTATTATACAAATTCAATATTGAATCTATATGCTCATCCGTCAATGAATTTTGTTTTTTGCCTTTTTTAAACTTCTTTGAGGCATCTATAAACAATACATCCCTTCCGTCTCTATGTTTCTTCAATACAACAATACAAGTTGGAATAGAAGTGTTATAAAATAGATTTGACGGAAGACCTATTACTGCATAGATGTTGCCTGACCGAAGTAATTTCTCTCTTATTTTTCCTTCTGCTGCACCTCTAAATAAAACACCGTGAGGCAATACAATAGCCATGGTTCCATTGCTCTTTAAATGATACAATCCATGTAGCAAAAAAGCGTAATCAGCCTTTGACTTAGGTGCCAATACCCCATAGTCACTAAACCGTTCATCCTGTAAAAATCCGGCTGCTACACTCCATTTAGCTGAGTAGGGGGGATTCATAAGAACCATATCGAAATCAGTCTCTTCGCCGGTAGGCCAATCTCCGTCAAGGGTATCACCATTGCGAAGATGTTGATTCTCCGGCACTATTCCATGCAAAAACATATTCATTCTTGCAAGATTATATGTAGATGTCATCAGTTCCTGTCCATAGTATTTGATGTAACCGGGTTCAGATGAATAGTGCTTTGCATTTAAAAGAAGTGAACCGGAACCCATACATGGATCATAAACAGATAATCCCTTTTTTGTATCCTGACCGGATATCGCAATTCTGGTTAAAATCTTTGATACAGCCTGTGGTGTATAAAATTCTCCGGCCTTTTTGCCGGTTTCAGAAGCAAACTGACCAATCAAAAACTCATACGCATTACCAAGAACATCTGCATCCGAATTCAAAATATCTGCTTTATCAATTTCTTTAATCAAATCCGCTATCGTATCACTTTGTTTTTGGTCACCGGTTCCTAAACGATTTGAATACAAATCAATATCTGTAAACAAATCTGCAAACAAAGGATCGCTCTGCTCAATATTGTTAAACGCCTTTTGTAAGCTTTCACGATTAAACGAATTATTTCTTGCTGCTTCTGCAAAGCATGTGTATGTCAAATCAGGTTCAATTACATAGTGATATTCAGCTATAATTTGTTCTTTTAGTTCTTCTGCGCTTTCATCTTCTAATGCCTCCTTATATGCATCTAATGCAACTTTTAAGGATTCCGGCTTTTCATCATAAATTAAATCATAAGTTTTAATCAAAAAGGAATCGGATAGATATTTGTAGAATACAATTCCTAACAGATAGTCCTTATATTCATTTGCGTCCATTTTTGACCGAAGAATATCCGCCCCACTCCATAATACACTAATAAGATCCTTGCTATTTTCTAAATCAGCCATTTTTATTTTCCTCCGTTATTTTTAAGTATCATGAATTTCATAATTTAATTCTATACTTTAACTCAAAATCATCGTTAGTCATATTATACTATATGTAAAACAAAATCACAATCTAAATTTTTTAGAATTTATACATATTACATAACTAATCACTCTCCATAATCATCAAAATTATTCCTATGCCCATTGTTATTCCAATCTATAGCAACCTCCATA
>JBJEPA010000319.1:0-2944 GCA_051880995.1 Ruminococcus sp. | reverse complement strand
TTACAATAATAAACAGTATCCCCTCTTACATAAAAGGAACGAACTGCATTACCCCAATGGTTTGTAAGGTTGTAGGTTTCGCCGTTGTTGTGGGTAAAGTAAAGCTTTCTTCCCTGAGAATAGGCTTTGCCCTCAGCGGTGATGTACTCAACTCCCGTTGCAATATATGTTTTTACAGTTTTTTTCGGTTTTGCCTTTGCACTTGCACCCATTGGCACTATCAGAATTGATAAGGCTATAACAACAGAAAGTGTCAATGATAATAGTTTTTTCATAGTAATACCTCCGTATATAATTTTTTATATGACTTTCTGTAAAAAGTTAATATCCCATTTTAGTTATCCTCCCGATTTAATAAAATTTAATCCTTTCACTAAATACAACAATAAAAAACAAAAAATGGGACAGATTGTTAATCGTCATTAAAATCGTCTGCATCATAATATACTATACCGTAATGTACCTCGCCATAGCGACAGAACAAGTTGCAACGCTCATATTCTCCTTCTGCTTTGCACAGAACATTTGGTGTACCGCCCCTACTTCCCACACTTAGAACAATTCTTTCGTTGATTAGCAGATAAACCTTGCCGGGGATAAAATACGATTTGTTTATAACTGTGTCCTTTTCCTCAACACCCAAGGTTGCACCCAGAGTTTCTACACTGCACAGCCTATATGTTTGGTAATAGATAGCTGTTTTTCTGTATAAATATTCTTTTCCGGTAGCAGGATTCTTTTTGCCATATACTATTGTCCTTGCATCATTGGCTGTATATATCTTTGTAATATTTTTGGACAGTAGTTGGTTTGTACCATATTTGTCAATTCTTCTTAGATTATTCACCCTGTTCACATAATATAGATAATTCTTTGTACCTACAATTTGAGATGCCTTAAAGGATTTTACCTTGTTTGTTGCAAGGTCATATACCTTATTTTCCTCATTAAAATAAATTCTTCCGCTAAAAAGGGTAACATCCCATGTTTCTTTGCTTTCATAGACATCTTTTACATCACTGCGTGTAAACAGAGTAAAAGTTTTGCCGTTTTTGATTTTGTAAACTGTTGAACGATTGTTTTCGTCATCTGCAATAAAAATTACAGAAGAACCGTAACCCCCAAGCATTTTTGCATTAAACTTGCCGTACAGCTTTTTTCTGTTTGTACCTGTTGTACTGACAGAAAAGACATTACCAAGTTTACAATAATAAACAGTATCTCCTCTTACATAGAAGTTGCTCACAGCATTTCCGGAATGGTTTGTCAGAAGATAAGTTTCACCGTAGGATTCGTGAAAGTATAGCTTTCTTCCCTGAGAATATGCCCTACCGTAAGAGGTAAAGTATTCGTCGCTTTTTGCAACATATGTTTTTACAGCCTTTTTTGAATTTGTTGTTGCCCCTGTACCCATAGGTATGATAAGAATTGACAAGGCTATAACAACAGAAAGTGTTAATGATAAAAGTTTTTTCATAGTAATACCTTCTTAAAAAATATTTAATTTTTTTTCAATTTTTTAAGAATTATTTTCCCATTTTAATCATTCCTTTATAATTTTAGCCTTTCACTATATACAACAATTAAAAATAAAAAAATGGGACAGATTTTTGAAAAAATCCTTATTTTTTTATAATTTTTATAGAAATAGGGTTCAAAAAAACGGACCTCCAAAAGGAAGTCCGTAATTCTTTGATATTAATAAAGTAATGAATTACTTGTTTACGCTTTCGTAAACTGCAACTGCACATGCAACTGTTGCGCCTACCATTGGGTTGTTACCCATACCGATAAGACCCATCATCTCAACGTGAGCAGGAACAGAAGAAGAACCTGCAAACTGAGCGTCACCGTGCATTCTTCCCATTGAGTCTGTAAGACCGTAGGAAGCAGGACCTGCGCCCATGTTGTCAGGGTGAAGTGTACGACCTGTACCACCGCCGGATGCAACGGAGAAGTACTGAACGCCGTTTTCGATAGCCCACTTCTTGTATGTACCTGCAACAAGGTGCTGGAAACGAGTTGGGTTAGTTGAGTTACCTGTGATGGAAACACCAACGTTTTCTTTCTGCATAATTGCTACGCCCTCACGAACATCGTTAGCACCGTAGCAACGAACAGCTGATCTTTCACCGTCGGAGAACTTAACCTCACGAACAACCTTAAGTTCGCTTGTGAAGAAATCAAAGTCAGTTTCTACATATGTGAAACCGTTGATTCTTGAAATGATGTAAGCTGCGTCCTTGCCAAGACCGTTAAGGATAACTCTGAGTGGTTCTTTTCTTGCCTTGTTTGCGTTTCTTGCAATACCGATAGCGCCCTCAGCAGCTGCAAAGGATTCGTGACCTGCAAGGAATGCAAAGCACTTTGTTTCGTCCCTAAGGAGCATTGCGCCAAGGTTACCGTGGCCAAGACCAACATTTCTCTGCTCTGCAACAGAACCCGGGATTGTAAATGCCTCAAGACCAACACCGATAGCCTCAGCAGCCTCAGCGGCGGACTTTACGCCCTTTTTGATTGCAATAGCACAGCCGAGTGTGTAAGCCCAGCTTGCGTTTTCAAATGCGATTGGCTGAACACCCTTTACGATTTCGTCAGGGTCAAAGCCGTTGTCTAAACAAATCTGTCTTGCCTCTTCGAGAGATGCAATACCGTATTCGGCAAGGCACTTCTCAATCTTTGGCATTCTTCTTTCTTTACTTTCAAATGTAACTGCCATAATTAAAGCTCCTCCTTACCGATTATTCTTCTCTTGGGTCAATGTACTTAGCAGCGCCGTCAAAGCGACCGTACTGACCGATGTTGTTTTTATAAGCTTCATCAGGTGAAACACCGTGGCGGATATCTTCCATCATCTTGCCCAGCTTTACAAACTGGTAACCGATAACTTCGTCATTTTCGTCAAGAGCAGTCTTAAGAACATAGCCCTCTGCCATTTCCATAA
>JBJEPA010000318.1:0-2949 GCA_051880995.1 Ruminococcus sp. | reverse complement strand
ATAGGCATCCATTTACAGCATTATAAAGAAATTCAGTAAAAGCTTTTTAATGAATTTATGGAATTTTTAGTTAAAACCTGTTAATACTATATTTTTGATAAATATTTAAGCGGTGCAATATGACACATAATATGAAATTAAATCCTGAGCCATTCAATATGATTAGCTCAGGGCAAAAGACAATAGAATTAAGATTAAATGATGAAAAGCGACAGCTTATTAATGTTGGCGACAAAATTGTATTTACAAATACAGCGGATAGTGAACAGAAGATTACAGCCGTAGTGGTGGATTTACATAAGTTTAATTCCTTTGAAGAATTATATGACACCTTACCACTACTCAAATGCGGATATACTGAAAAGGATATTATAAAAGCAAATCCAAAAGATATGGAACTCTATTACTCAAAAGAACAGCAGAAAAAATACGGTGTCCTTGGAATTGAGATAAGGATTACATCTAAGTGAAAACAAAGCATCTTTGAGATGTATAAAAATTTGTTATCTATAAAACATAAGGGGCTATGGCAATTGTACTCATTTGCCACAGCCTCTTTTGAATTTTAGATTATATTACTTTCTTTTATTCTGTTGCTTTCTAAGGCATTTCTTGTCAAAGGACGGATTGAAGGCATAGAAGTTCTTGCTGTCCAGCCTGTCGGTCAATATGCGAAGTGTTTCGCCGAACCGCTGATAATGCACAACCTCTCTTGCACGCAAAAAGCGTATAGGGTCAAGCACATCCGGGTCATCACAAAACCGCAGAATATTGTCATAGGTAGTCCTCGCTTTTTGTTCCGCTGCCATATCCTCGTGTAAATCGGTTATAGGGTCACCCTTAACCTGTAATGCGGCTGCCGTGAAAGGCATACCGTTTGCACCGGCAGGGTAAATTCCGGTAGTGTGGTCAACAAAGTAAGAGTCAAAACCACCCTCTTTGATTTCATCCTCAGTTAAATCCTTGGTGAGCTGATACACAATAGCACCAATCATCTCAAGATGCCCCAGTTCTTCCGTGCCTATATCCGTAAGTGTTGCTTGCAGTTCGGGGTAGGGCATTGTATATCGTTGGCTTAAATACCTTAGTGACGCTCCAAGCTCGCCGTCAGGACCGCCATATTGTGTAATAATAATTTTTGCAAGCTGGGGGTTGGTCTGCTTTATTCTAACAGGGTATTGAAGTCTTTTTTCATACACAAACATTACATAACCTCCCAAGGCCATGGGCCTTTAATCCACTGTACAGGGCTTGGTGCATCTTTGCTTGTCAAAGGACCGTATTCTTCTTCGTACTTTTCTCTCAATGGCCTGTATATGTTATCCAGTTCGTCAAATTTTGCCATTGCTTCGGTGGAGTCGGGGTGGGTGTCTAGGAATAATCTTAACTCAAACATAGCAAAGGATACAGAAGAAAGCTTTTTAAGAAGTATATCTCTTTCAGTCATTTTTATTTTCCTCCATACATTTTTCCCCGTAAAACGGTTTATCTAAAGTGGGAAATAGCGTACCTGTTTCAAAACCGTGGGGTACGGAATACATACGGGGGTTGTTGCTTTGATAGGGAACATATGCCATAGCTTCGGAATAGTCCCGTGGAAAGGGGGTTATCCCGTAGCTCCTGAATATTTCATCAACCACATTAATTCTCCTTTTGGGATTCATCTTATGAAATTCATCTGCTGAAATATTTTCTTTATAAGAATTATAAATACATCTATTTTTTGCAAATGAAATATAGAGTTATCTGACCTCTGATTATATAATATGTCCGATGTTGTGGCAGGTGAAAGGAGAGGTGTAGGTTGAGAGAATTTTATTCTGAATATAAAAGCAAAAAGTCCGAAAAAATCGGACTTTTTAATGTTGCATATTTGAATTTGTTTTGATGATGTTTTTATGCAGATTCTATTTCGTAGGTAAAGCCTGCGTCGGTAATAGCCTTGATTGTATCCTCAATTCCCTGACCGCCGGCGGTGAGGTAGCCTGAGGCAAAAATAGAGTCAACGACGCTAAGCAGTCTTTTTTCTTCTCCTTTAAAATAAACCTCTCGTCCTGCGGCACAGCGAATATCAGCCTTTGGCACAAGTAGCCTTGCTAGGCACAGAACCTTCATACAGTAAGAGGTTGTCAGGTATGATGTGTCGGCATTTTCAAGAGGTGTGCCGGGGATAGGGAGTAGGAAGTTAATTGGCAGAGCCTCAGGCTGGATTTCACGCAGTTCAAGAAGCATATCCACAACATCCTCCTTGCTTTCTCCCATACCGATAATGCCACCACTGCATATCTCAAAACCAATCCTTTGGAGCATACGGATATTATCCACACGCTGGTCAAAGGTGTGTGTTTTGCAAATGTTTTTGTAATAGGAACGACTGCTGTTCAGGTTGTGGTTGATTCGGTCAAGTCCTGCATCTTTCAGTATAAGCGCCTGCTTTTCTGTTAAGAACCCAATGGAACAGCAAAGGTGTGTGCCTGTTGCTTTCATTTTGCGGATTCTTTCAGCCAGCTCTTCGATTTCCTCATCTGAAAATTTCATTCCGCTAAGACCGATGCAGTGCCTTGACAGGTGATGCTCATTTACAAAGTCATTGTCCTTGTATAGCTTTTCGTCAGAAACCCACTTGTACTTGTCAATCTCTGCCTTTGAACGGCAGGACTGGGCGCAGTAGGCGCAGTCCTGGGAGCAGTTACCGCTTCGTGCATTGGTCAGAATATGTATGCTAACACGGTTTCCCTTGTATTTTCTGCGGAGCTTTTCGGCTTTGGCAATAAGACCGTCAAGCAGTTCGTCAGGAGTGTTCAGTATTTCCATTGCCTCTTCACGGTTTAGAACAGGATTTTCGTTGTTTTGTGCTTGTATAGTCATAGTTACACCTTCTTAAGAATTTTCATAATTTTCAGTATTAAATTTTATCATAGGAGGGATATATTGTCAACCAAAGTTTTA
>JBJEPA010000317.1:0-2973 GCA_051880995.1 Ruminococcus sp. | reverse complement strand
TATTTGATGAAACTCAGGAGATTAACAGGAGAATTCAGATTTTGCGCTCTATGTATTACGAATGTAAGCTGACGGCATCAATGCTTGCCGGAAAGGAAAGTGAACAGGTTGCGTAACTCTGTTAATATGAATGATTATATTGACAATATGGTTTCCTACAAGCTGTACACACAGTCGGGTATATGCAACTCTCGTGATGTAGAAATGGCTAAGGATATGCTACTTAATGCAATCGAAACTATCCTTACTGAAAAACAAAAGAAGTGCGTTAAAATGCACTATTTTATGGATATGCCAATGAATCAAATTGCAAAGGAGCTTGGCGTAAATCCATCAACAGTAACAAGAACAATTCAGTCAGCAAAAAAACGACTGTCAATCCTCAGCTTTTTCCTGAAATAACACAAAAAGGACTATCCACAAAACGGATAGTCCTTTAAAATGTTATTGTAAAAAAAGCCTCCACCAGACGGGGACAAAAAATAGCCAAAAATCTGATAGGTCGAGTAGGCTTAGTAATGCCTACCGAGCTTCGTCATTTTGGCTATGTAAGTAGCATAACAGATTAAAAAAGGAAAGTCAAGGAAATATGTTTCCTAAAATAAAAAATAGCCAAAAATCTGATAGACCGAGTAGGCTTAGTAATGCCTACCGGTGTTCGTCATTTTGGCTATGTAGGTAGCATAACAGATTAAAAAAGAAAAGTCAAGATAGGTGGAATGTTTTTTCAGAAGTATTCAGCTATATCTCAAAATCCTCTTTACTGTATTTCTGCATTTCCGGGGAGCTTTCAGGGATTCTCAATGTGGGATTATACCTAAATTTCCTGCATTTACCCTTTTTAATGCTCTTTTTAACTGTGCAAATATATCCGCTTTGAGCGTTGGCGGAATTACTACAATATTCGCACTTAACTTCAATATTGTTTCCAAATAATTTCATAATATCACCTGTGCCTATTATAGACTTTATTTTATCCACTTGCAAGTAGAAAAAGAATATTGTACAATAATTTTGGTGATATATATGAAAATTAACAGCAAAACAATGACCTTAAATGAAAATAAAGGTGTACCATTCCTCACATATAACAAACTTTCACAGATTGACTTCATCCGTCACGCCTTTTCAACAAAGCACGGCGGTGTGTCAACAGACGAGTGGACATCAATGAACTTTGCCTTCTCCCGTGGCGATAACTCTGAAAATGTTATTGAAAACTACAAGATTTTTTCCGATGCAGTAGGCTTTGACTACGATTCACTTGTCACATCCAGTCAAGACCACAACACCTATGTAAGACCTGTAACAAAAAATGAGTGTGGCATTGGCATATGGAGGGAAAAGGATATGCTGTCCGTTGATGCACTAATTACAAATGAGCCAAATGTAACACTTGTTACCCACTATGCCGATTGTACACCTCTGTTTTTTGTAGATACAGTAGGCAAAGCAATAGGACTTGCTCACGCAGGCTGGAGGGGAACTGTTGGCAGAATTGGGGAAGAGGTGCTGAGAAAAATGACTTCCCTGTACGGCACAAACCCAAAGAATGTTGTGGTAGCAATAGGACCGGCAATTTCAAAGTGCTGTTACGAGGTAGATAAGGACTGTGCAGAAAATTTCTACAACCTAAAAGACCTTGACAACAGCAAATTTATCTTCCCAAAGGATGATGGGAAATATATGATAGATTTGCTTGAAACAAACAGGCAAATCGTAATGAAAGCAGGAGTAAAAGAGGAAAATATTGTTCTAAGCGACCTTTGCACAAAATGTAACAGCGATTTACTGTGGAGTCACCGTGCAACAAATGGTCACAGAGGAACAATGTGCGCCTTTATGTGTATTGAAAAGTAATTATGAGAGAATTAACAGTAGAAAAAAATGATGCAGGTCAAAGATTAGATAAATTTCTTCTAAAGAAATTTAAAACAATGCCTAAGTCAATGGCTTATATGTATATACGCAAAAAATGTATTAAAATCAACGGCAAAAAGGCATCCCCCCAGGATTTTCTTTCCCTGGGCGATGTGCTGACCTTTTATATAAAGGATGAATTTTTTGAGGGTGCACAGGAAGAAAATTACGAATTCCTAAAAGCACCAAAAACCCTTGATATTCTCTATGAGGACAAAAACATTATCCTCCTTGACAAAAAGCCGGGACTGATTGTCCATCAGGACAAAAGCTACCACTTCGACTGCCTTGTACATCGTGTTCAGCACTATCTGTACGATAAGGGGGAGTATGACCCCAAAAACGAAAATTCCTTTTCTCCTGCCCTTGTCAACAGAATAGACAGAAACACAGGAGGCATTGTTATAGGAGCCAAGAATGCCCTGTCCCTTCGTATTCTCAACCAAAAGCTAAAGGATAGGGAACTCCACAAATACTACCTTTGCCTGTTAATAAACAAGCCAAAGGAGGAAAGCGCTCTACTTTCTGACTATCTAATTAAGGATGAAAAAACTAATAAAGTAAAGGTGCTGAAGAAAGAAGTCAAGGACAGTAAAAAAATCCTAACAAAATATACCGTTCTTGAGAGCAAAAAAGGACTTACTCTCTGTAGTGTGGATTTGCTCACAGGCAGAACCCACCAGATAAGAGCCCATATGGCATCAATCGGCTGTCCAATACTTGGTGACAATAAATACGGTGACAAAAAACTGAATCAAAAGTACAACCTCAACAGACAGTGCCTTTATAGTCACAGCCTTAATTTTGACTTTACAACAGATGCAGGTGAGCTGAATTACCTAAACGGAAAGACCTTTACCGCACAAAACATATGGTTTATGAAATATCTTAAATAACATTCAGTTTTTCTTAGTAACCATTTTCTCCTGACTGTATAGACTATACTGAGGGGTGGTTAAATGAGGTGTTGGAGATTACAGAGGAAGATTTATATATCCTTTGCACTGGGTTTGCTGATTGCCTCAATCTTTCCTCATTGGCTGATTACAGATT
>JBJEPA010000316.1:2397-13001 GCA_051880995.1 Ruminococcus sp. | reverse complement strand
GGTACAAAAAGAATTTCCCTACTGTCCTTTGACTTGTCCTCAAGGGCATCCCATCTTGCAAGACCTGTAACGCAAACCTCGTTTGATGAGTAATTTAAATTCTTTAAAAGAATTTCTTTTTCACCGTCAGAAGATGCAACAATTATATTAGGATGATGGGGATTTGCTCTGTTGTATATTCCGCCAATACGTTTCAGCCCTGTTACACCGTGCCTTAGTGAAAACAGCTTTTTATCCCTTATGCTCCTGGCAATAGGGGAATTGTTTGGTCGCCAGATGTAGCAGTTTGAACGGGTTTCTGTGGAAATCAACAGCCTTGATGCCAAGGCATAAACCATATGCTTTAATGACATAAACTCCAGCACATTCTTGGAGTATTTTTCTAAATTAGAATAATCTTTTGAGTCCTTTTGAATCACATAATATATGTTTGCATTCAGTCGTCGCTGAATTTTGTGCCTCATACAGTGGGCAAAAAAGTAGTAACCGTTGTCCTGTGCATAGTTGCTGTTTTTCTCATATACAAGGGCAATTCGCTTTTTTGTATAGTGAGATTTTCTCAGCTTGAAAATTGCCAAAGCCAAAAGTTCCTTTAGCTTAAACTTTTTGGAGTCGTAATCCTGCTTTCCTCTCATAATAAAGGACAAGGTGTTTTCCATTGTAAAGTATGGGAAGAACAGATTTACCTTGTTGTCACGGCTTACAAATCGGTAGTGGTTCTGGTCAAAAATATTTTTAAAGCTGAAAAGATAGCTGTTAATCTGACTGTTGTCAACAGAAACTTTGGCAAAATATGTGGCTTTATCCTCAACATATACAGCATACAAATCCCAGATTACGCTTTGAAGTTCGATTGCAGAAAGGTCAAAACGTGCCTTTAAAAGTGTTTTGTCCCCACTTGCCACAAGGTCGCCCTTAGCGTAATAGATTCTTTTGTCCTCGCACTGCTTGTATCTGTAAGAAAGAGCATAGCCGGTAAAGCGCTCCATATTGTCTGTAACATCACAGGTGATGTACAGAAAGTTCTTCTTAAAGTGGACACTGCGGTACTTGACGCTTACATTCTCCTTGTGAGAAACAAGCCTGTCCCTTAGCCGTATGCAGAAAGAGCCGTCCTTATCATACACAGGCTCCATTATTACAACGGTATCCTTTACATTAAAGGTTGCAACACTTTTAAGGCAAGCCTCGGATTCGTCCTTTGGTGCCTCGTAATCAGGTGACTTCACATTAACGCAGTACATATTTCCTTTGTAAGAAAAAGCAACACACAGGTTGTATGTTCTCTCAACAAAATCCTCAACAGAATTTTTCATTGAAGAAAAGTCAACGTTAATCTCGCCCTTTTTCCTGTCAAAGCTAATGACATCAAGGACTATCTTCTCCCTCCTTGAAGGGCAATGGAGAAACACGCTGATGTCCCCCACTTCCCTCATATCGGGATAAAGGAGCACCCTGTAACTTCCCTTATTATCCACATAATGCTCACCGAAAATTTTGCATTTAGGCAGGAAATCGGGAGAAAACAAGATGCGACGCTGGTTGTCCTCTATTGTTATCTTAGTACCTTTGTGGGTAATGACGCTTGAAAATCGAACTCTTTTGTTATTTACAACCGAAACAGTTATTTCGTCAAGCCCTTTGCCGGAGATGTTGTCCTCCTCGGCAACCTGAGTAATCTTCTTTGCAAGATTGTCATTGGGAATTTTCACAGTTGTGTAATATCTAAATCCCTTAATCTGATAATATGCGTAAATATTCAGCACGCAGGGCTCTTTATCTTTGAGAAAATCTCTTGAAACGGAGTAATTAAGGATATAGTAGTTGCCCATATCCTTTATTTCTTGGGGATTTATATCGTAACAGGTGTCAGACTCAAGGGAAGTTTTAAGAGAAACACCAAAATCACTGCAGTTAGCAAGCTTTTCTATTTTAACATCAAAGTTAAAATTTCTGCCCTTTACCCCAAAATCTTCTACTGTGTTGTCAACAATGTAGTCAACAAAGCTCTTCTTCTCAATGAGGATAAATCCAAGATAGCCGGAAGTTGTGATATTGGTGATAAGGCTTACCTTTTCTCCTGACATTTCAGCCTTGGAAATAGCCTTGAGGTACAAAATTCGCTTGTTTCTTGTACTGCGGTACTCCTCCTTCACCGACTTAGAATATAGTCGGCTAAAGTTCAATACTCCGTTATTTTCAAAAACTATATACAATTTAAAGCGCAAAGGCACTTCGTCAATAGATGTGTATTCAAAACCGTCAAAATTTATGGTGTGCCTACTGCTGTTGATGTTACAGGTGCTGTACCAAACATATCTGTTATGAGAATCCAAGAGAGCAAAAGCAACGGCAGATGTGTAGTCAACCTCCTGCTTTGGGAATTTCAAGGTAATTGAGTTATCCCCGCAGGAAATAATATCCGCCTTAATGCGGTCTTTTATAGTAATATTCTTATTAGTCAGCTCATCAAATGAACCAAAATATCTCATACAGCAATTACCTCCTGTGGGAATAAATTATATCACACTCAAAAGTGGAATTACAATACGAATTGTTAAATTTAAAAAGAATTATACATAATACTAAACTCCAGTTAAAAACTAAATATCTTTTTGTAATATTTTCCGCCAAAAAAAAATACCGGTCAGCCACTTGGACTGACCGGTGGTTAGTAAAAGATTATTTTACATTCACATTTAATTTTAAAGTAACGCCGTTGACTTTAATCTTTAGGGTTGAAGTGCCTTTTTGAATGCCCTTAACCTTTATGCTTGACGCCGATTTTTTTGATATAACCTTGGCTGTTGATGTGTTGGTGTATTTGTTGTTCACATTCTTTGCCTTATCGATTATTTTTACGCTCTTGGTTTTACCCTTTTTTACGGTAACTTCCTTGCAGGAAAGCTTTGGATTGCTTGTAACCTTAACCGAATAAGTCAGTTTATTATCCCCAACAGTTATTTTAATCTTTGCCTTTCCCTTTTTAAGTGCTGTTACCTTTCCGTTCTTGTCAACCTTAGCAACCTTGCCGTCAGTTGATTTAAAGGTAGCTTTAGCATTTGCAATGCCCTTGACTGAAATTTCAGATGTCTTTCCGGCTTTTAAGGAAACACTTTTCTTTGCAAGCTTTGGGTCAACAACATTTATATTAAAGTCAACCATCTGATAATTCACATATACAGCTGTAACAGTGGCACAACCTACCCTTAAAGCCTTGATTTTTCCGTTATCGTCCACACTTACAACGCTAAAATCTGATGATGTCCATGATTTTACTAACGCTCTGTTTATTATATCTAAAGTTTTAGAATTACCTAAATTAATAGTTTCATTGGAAGGTCCCTGTAATACCGTGATATACGCCTCTTTTACTTCCTGTCCATTCGCAACAGTAGAGAAAGCAAACATAGGTATCATCATAACTACAGCCAACAGCAAAGAAATAGCCTTTTTCATAAAATCACTCCATTTATGTTTTATTGCGAATTTTCTGTTTTTTTTATTTAAACTCTATCATATATCGGTATATTTTGTCAATATTTTTTCATATCATTTAATTTGATTTATATTTACCAATTATTTCTCTACAAAATAATCCCCCATTCAATCTCACAGACTGACGGGGGATTTATTACATATTTATCACTTACCACTTCAGGTGGCGGATTTGCTGAACAATTCTTGAGCAGTTGTTTTTGTCAATAAAGGCATAGCTGTCCTCACGCATAAGCTTGTATTCGTAAGGAAGTTTAAACTTCATCTTTATGGACTTTTCAAGGTCGTCAAGGAGTTTATCCAGAGTAAGACTTCTGTCGCCGAAAAGCTCGGTTTCCATATTGATGTAGGAGCCGTGAATACTGTTGTACATATCATAATCAAACTGATAGAACAGTATGGGCTTGTTCATATAGAACACATCCCAACAAACAGAGCTGTAATCGGTAATAAGGAGCTTACACCTCATCATCAGCTCATTCAGCGGTTCTTCACCGTATGGGATAATTCTGATGCGGTTGCTGTCAACATTAAAGTTGCCTATATAATCCTTAAACTTAGGGTGAATGTAGAAGTTAAGTGTGAGGTCGTTATCTTCAAGAATTTTCTTAAGCCTTTCGCTGTGCAAAAGCTCCATATAGTGCTTGTAGTAGTCGCTCTTTACAAAGTCGCTGTCCTGAATTTCATCAAGCCAACTACGCCATGTTGGCATAAGGAGGATTTCTCTACAGTTCTGAGATTTGTCCTCAAGCTCATCCCACCTTGCAAGTCCTGTTACGCAAACCTCCTCGGGAGCATATCCAAAAATTTTTGTAACAATGTTCTTTTCGGCATTGGATGATGTGACAAACACACTTGCGGCACTTGGCTTTGTACGACCGTAAAGGAAGTCAACCCTCTTTAGTGCAAGAACTCCGTGCTGTAGGAAGAACAGCTTTTTCTGCTTGACAAACTTTTCAATTGGTGAACAGTTGGGTCGCCATGCGTAAATGTGAGGAATAGAATCAGAGGAAACAAGGAGTCGGCTTGAAAGGAGATAAATCATATGCTTGAGGGAAAGGAAGTCAATAACATTTTTGTCGTACTTCTTAACCCTTTGATAGTCGCCGGACTTTTTGTCAATTACATAGTAAATTGATGCGTCCAGCCTCTCTTGTGCGTTATGCTCCATACAGTGCTTGAAGAAACAATATCCGTTGTCCTGTGCACAATTACAGAACTTTTCGTAGGTTAATATTATCTTCTTTTTGCGATAGTGCTTTTTAAACAGCTTATAAATCACCATTGCAATAAATTCCTTGATTTTAAACAACCTTGAATCAAAGGAAGTTTTCTCACGCACCATAAAAGCTATTGTGTTAATGGTGGTAAAGTAAGGGAAAAATACATCTGTTCCTTCATCTGTTTTCAGACGGTAATCGTTCTTTGAAAAAAGATTTTTAAAACTAAAAAGCTTTTTATCAATCTGCTTTTCTTCCACTCTGATTGAGGCAAAGTAGAGGTTTTCTCCCTCTTTATATACGGCAAAAATATCCCAGATTATCCTGCGTAAATCAATCCTTGAAAGGTCAAAGGACGCTTTGATATATCTTCTGCCTTTTTTTGTAAAGTGGGTAGCATTTGCAAAATGCACCTGCTTATCCTCGCTCTTTTTGTAGCGATAAGACAGCGCAAAGCTGACAAATTCATAACTGCTGTCGGTAATATCTGCACTTACAAGGAGCTTGTTATCTTTAAATTTAAGCTTTTGGAGTTTTACAAAATCCAAATCCTTGCGGGACATAATGCTGTCCCTGAGCCTTACATAGAAGAAACCGTTGGGGCTATACATAGGCTCAAGTATTACAAGTGTTTCATCAACATTAAAGGATGCAACACATGGAAGAACCCTTTCGTGGAGATCCAAAAGATTTGCATCGGTCTTTTCACCCACATAATCCGCCGACTTAATCTTTGCACAATAAAGATAGCCGTTGTAGGAGAAAGCAGCGCATATAAGATATGCCCTTGCAGAAAAATCCCTGACATTTTCTTTCATATTATCAAAGGTTACTTTAAAACTGCTGTTACAAAGCCTTGTAGTGTCAAGGATAACCTTTTCTTTGGTTTTGGAATTATATACAAACACCTTCACATTATCTACGGTGCTCATATCTGCGTTAAAATGGATGTGATATTCGCCATTTTCCACAGTATGGTTGCCAAACATTACTCTTAAGGCTATAAAGTCGGGCATCATAATAAGGTGGTCAATTTCATCCTTTGAAGTAATTTTTGTACCTATATTGGGGAGAACATTGATAAACTGAAGTTCATTGTTGTTGGAACGGAAAGTAAACTCCATTAGGTCCATATTTTCACGACCATTGTCAACAATGGCAAGGTTCTTTATGTCAATGCTAAGATTTGGAGTAACAGTCTTGATAACTGTGTAGTATCGGCCATTCTCAAGGTCATAAAATGCCTTAAGCTTAAGTACTTCAGGATTTTCAAGCTTTAAAAAATGCCTGTCATATCTACACTTGAAGATATAGTAATCGTCATATTCTTCAATTTCTGTTGGCTGGATTTCGTAGTAAACCTCAGGAGCATCCTCTGTTTTTGGAGATGCAAGAAGGGATATACCCATTTTGGAAGCCAAAGAATACTTTTCTAACTTTAAGTCAAAGCAGAATTTATCATCTACAATATCAAAATTGAGAATGTGGTTGTTGGTACAGTAGTTCAGCTTGCGTACATCCTGATATAGTGCAAAGCCAAAGAAACCATTAGAGGTGATGTTCATAGCAAGGAGTTCTTTTTCTCCATCCAATTCACCCTCGGCAACTACATCATAAAAAAGCACACGCTTGTTGTTTGTAGCCTTAAACTCTGACTTAACGCTTGGGTTGTAAAGGCGCTTAAAGGTTAAAATATTGTCGCTTTCAAACACCAGATACATCTTAAAACGCATTGTTGGCTTTTTGTAGGACAAAAAGTCAAGATCGTTAATATTTATGGTACAACTATCATCCTGCAAATTCACCTTTTCATACCAAACACTTTTGTTGTAGGTATCAAGTATTGCAAAAGCAACAGCGGAAGAATAATTCTCGCTCTCCTGTGTGAATCTCAGGGTGACGTTTTTGTCCCCGCAGGATACTAATTCGGCGTGAACAACGCCCTTTATAAAAACTTCTTTATCTGTTAATTCATTTAAGGAACCAAAATAAGCCATCCATTGCCCCTCCTGTATTCACACTATTATACCACACAAACCCATATAATTACAATATATTTTACAAAACTGATAATTTTGTACTTAACAACTAATCAAACTGGCTTGTATAGAGTTCAAAGTAAAAGCCTTTTTGGGCGATTAATTCCTTGTGAGTTCCTCTTTCCATAACCTTGCCATCCTTCATAACAAGTATCAAATCGCTTTCTACAATTGTCTTTAAGCGATGTGCCACAACAAAGCTTGTTCTGTCCTTCATCAGCTTCATAAAGGAGCGTGTTATTCTCTGCTCTGTTACAAGGTCGATGGAGCTGGTTGCCTCGTCAAGAATAAGGATTGGGGGTGGGTTGAGCATAAGCCTTGTTATACAGATAAGCTGTTTTTGTCCTGTGGAAAGGTTTCCGCCGTCCTCACCAACATAGGTGTCGTACCCCTTTGGGAGCTTTTTAATAAAGGAATGGGCGTGGCTCTTTTTTGATGCCTCAATAATTTCTTCCATTGTTGCATTGGGGTTGCCAAAGGCTATATTTTCCTTAATTGTACCACATTTCAGCCAAGTGTCCTGCAGTACCATTCCAATGTTTTCCCTAAGGGACTTTCGGCTAACTGAGTTTATGTCGGTACCGTCTAAGAGAATTTTTCCGCTGTCAATATCGTAGAAACGCATTAGCAGATTAATGAAGGTGGTTTTCCCACAGCCTGTTGGGCCAACAACGGCAAGTCGCTGACCGCTTTTTAGACTAAAGCTCAAGTCCTCAATTAAGGGTTTATTTTTGTCGTAGGAGAAGTCAACATTCTCAACATCAAAATCACCTTTAACATTCTGAGGGAGAGATTTGTCACAACTAATTTCCTTTGGTGCGTCAATAACTTCAAGTATTCTTCCGGCACAGGCTATGGCATTTTGTAGTTCGGTAACAACACCTGTAATGTCGTTAAAGGGCTTTGTATATTGGTTTGCATATGCAAGAAAGGCAGAGAGGTCACCAACGGAGAATGTACTGCTGTTCATTGCAAAAAGCGCACCACCCACAGCAACCGATGCATAAACAAGGGAATTGATAAACCTTGTTCCCGGGTTTGTGATAGAGGAATAGAAAGTAGCTTTAAGGGAAGTTTTTCCCAGTTCTTCGTTTATTTCATCAAACTCCTGCTGATTCTTTTCTTCCCTGTGATAAGCCTTAACAGTTTTGATATTGCTTATCATTTCCTCAATAAAGGAAGTTTCCTTGCCTCTTTGCTCGCTTTGTCTTTTAAAATATTTGTAGGTCTTTTTTGCTATAAACTTGCTGACGAATAGTGAGATAGGTGTGAGCACTACAACAATAAGGGAAATCCATACATTTATGGTGAACATAAAGAAAAGTGTTCCCAAAATGGTTACAATACCTGTAAAAAGGTTTTGAAAGCCTAAGATTAAACCGTCGGAAAACTGTTCTGCGTCAGAGATTATTCTGCTTACAATGTCACCTGTTTCTCGGCTGTCAATGTAGGAAATTGGAACAGTCTGAATTGTATCAAAGGCGTCAGCTCTCATATCCCTTACAGTATAGTTTGCAATTCTGGTGTTAAGCGTGGTTGTAAAATACTGGCTTACACCGGCAAGAAGCAGTGCAACAAGGATTTTCAGGAGTATCTCCCCTACCCTTACAAAGTCAACATTACCCTTGCCCAATATGTTATCTATTGCTTCCCCTGCAAGGACAGGGATATAAAGTGTGCATATTGTGGAAATCAGGGTTAAAACAAGGGAAATGAAAAAGGAATACTTGTACTTTCCAATATATTTTATTACCCTTTTTATAATCTTTCCGCTTGTCATTACGACACCTCCTTGTTGCAGGAATCGTAAATTTCTTTGTAGGTTTCGCAGTTTTCTACAAGTTCTTTATGAGTTCCCACACCCTCAAGAACACCGTCATTAAGCACAAGGATTTTGTCACAATGCTCAACGGTGGAGGTTCTCTGAGAAATAATAAAGGTTGTTCTGTCCTTGGAATTTTCTTTTAAAGAATTTCTAAGTAGCTTATCCGTCTTATAGTCAAGGGCAGAAAAGCTGTCGTCAAGGATAAGGATTGGAGTATTTCGCACCAATGCCCTTGCAATGCTCAGCCTTTGCTTTTGTCCGCCGGAAAGGTTTTTTCCCTGTTCAAGCACCTGTTCTTCAAGTCCACCTGATTTATTCTCAATAATCTCCTGTGACTGAGAAATTTTTATAGCATTTTCAATGTCATTATCAGTGGCATTATCTGCACCAAAGGTGATGTTTTCCTTTATTGTGCCACGGAACATTGTAGCCTTTTGCATAACCACAGAAACATTGTTGTTAAGCTCATCCTGTGTGTAATTAAGGATATTTTTGTTGTCTATATAAATATCTCCATCGGTGGCATCGTAAAATCCTGAAAGCAGGCTGATAAGGCTTGTTTTGCCACTGCCTGTTCCGCCGATTATACCCACAGTTTCTCCCTTTTTCACATCAAAGGAGATATTTTTAAGGCTGTATTCATCGTTGTTGTTATAGCTTAATGAAACATTGTCAAAGGTGATGTAGCTTTCTGTGTTTTTGTCCTTGCCCTCAGGCTTTTTGTGTTCTTCCATTGTAAGGATAGCATCTACCCTATTTTTACATGCGATTGCTTTTGTTTCGGTTATGATAAGGTTTGCAAGCTTGATAAGCTCCACAAGAATTTGTGACATATAGTTGTAGAGTGCTACAACCTCACCCTGGGAAATTACACCTGTGTCAACACGAATTGCCCCAACATAGATAAGGGCAATTATTCCAAGGTTGATGATTACAAATGTTGCAGGATTCATTATTGAGGAGATTACATTGGCTGTCTGCTGGAGTTTCAAAAGACCGCTGTTTTCCTTAGAAAGTGAGTTAATCTCGTTTTCTTCCTGATTAAAGGCACGGATAACACGCACGCCCTTAACATTTTCCTTTGTCCTTAACAACACCCTGTCAAGCTGACTTTGCACCTTTTTAAAGCGAGGAATTGTAAGGTACATAACAGCAAAGACAACAAGGGCAAGGAGAGGAACAACCACAGCAAACACAAGTGCGCTCTTTGCATCCACATAGAAAGCCATAATTGTAGCGCCGATTACAATAAAAGGAGAACGGAGTAGCAGTCGTAAGAACATATTAATTCCCGTTTGAATTTGGTTTACATCACTTGTCATTCTTGTAATAAGGGTAGCCGAGCCTACACCGTCAAGCTGTTTAAAGGAAAGCCTTTGTATCTTTGCAAAAAGGGCGCTCCTCAGCCCTGTACAGGCGCCGATTGCCGCCCTTGCCGCAAAGTACTGGGCGGTGATAGCCGAAACAAGACCAACAACTGCAAGGAGTACAAGGATAAGACACCTTACAATGATGTAAGTGCTGTCACCGCTGTTAATTCCGTTGTCAATAATGTCGGCAACAACAAGGGGTACAATCAGCTCAAAGGATGCCTCAAGGAGTTTAAACAGGGGTGCAAGTATGGACTGAACCTTATATTTTTTTAAAAACGATAAACTTTTCATAATAATATAGTTCCTAATAAATAGCTAAAATAATACTAATACCTAATTAAAAACTAAATAAGATTTTTGAGCAGATTTTTCGACAGACGAGTGAGATTCCACAGAAAGGCTGACGCCTTTCGAGGACAGCTCACGAAGTATGGCGGAAAATATGCCAAAAAGATTTTTAGGATTTAATTAGGCATTAGTATATGTCGCCAAAGGGCGACTTATGATAACTTAATTAATTCACAAAGGCTCTATATGATGAGTAATGTGTCAACTTAATGAAAAATCCACACGCTGTCATTCCGAGCCACAACACTGTCATTCCGAGCCACAACACTGTCATTCCGAGCCACAACACTGTCATTCCGAG
>JBJEPA010000316.1:0-2297 GCA_051880995.1 Ruminococcus sp. | reverse complement strand
CTTGTCGAGGAATCCCCTGCCTTTACCACTTACTTTGTTAGAAAAATCATACTTTCATATAACCTGTTAGTGTCGGCTAATGCACTACTGCTATCCTTTCAGATTCTTCAGTCGTTTCACTCCCTCAGAATGACAGGCGGGGTGTTTCACTCCCTCAGAATGACAGAGTGAGTAACTAACAACTCAAAACTTCTATTGCCTTTTCTATTCTCTCCTGCATCATATCCTTGCCGATAATCTGGCAGATTGTACACAGGTCAGGTGTGTTTGACAGTCCTGTAATTGCAATACGAATAATCTCCGACACCTGTGCAACAGAGCCGATGTATTTTTCAGGTTCTTTCTTGTAGGCTTTCATATCCGTTGTAAAGCCAAGCTCCTCTGACAGTGCCTTAACCTTGTTAAACCAGGTGGAATTGTCGTCATTTTCGTCATAGGTTTCAAGGTACTTTGTAAGGACAGCCTTAACAGTTTCACCGTCGTAGCTGTACTGATTATTTGGCACAAATGTTTCCTTAAAGAAGTAAGAAAGACTACTGATAATCTGTTTTGCATAGGCAAAGTCCTTTCTTCTTCTCTTTTGGTTAAGACCCATACATAGGGTTAGCACCTTTTCCATATATTCTCTGTCGCCAAAGTACAAGTCGTAATGCTCACTGTCGTACTCACGAACCCAAGCTTCAAGGAAAGAATACACCTCTTCAAGTGACATCTTAGCAAATTCCTTTTTACAGATGTCGTGGAATTTTTGCAAATCAAAGAGTGCTCCGCTTTGTGACATCTTCTTAACAGAAAATGGGAACTCGTTGATGTCCTTGTCGGGGTTTTTGTCGTGCCACTCCTCAAAGTTACTGTTGAGAAGTGTTAGCAGATACACCTTTACTGTATATGGGTGGTAGCCGTCCTGACGGTAAAAGTCAAGTGAAAGCTCAGGGTCTTTCCTCTTACTCAGCTTTCTCTTGCTGTTGTTTTCCATCTTCATTAGGTGGGCTGTGTGGGCGTACTTAAGCTGTTTAAAGCCAAGAACCTGATTAAGCTGGAAGTGAGTTGGCACAGAGCTTAGCCACTCGTTGCCACGGATAACAAGTGTTGTACCCATAAGATTGTCGTCAATTACATGGGCAAAGTGGTAGGTTGGCACACCGTCACTCTTTAGGATAACAATATCGTGGATATTTTCGGGGAAAGAGATTTTTCCCATAATTTTATCTTCAATGGTGATTTCCTTATTTTCGTCACCGGGGGATTTCAGCCTTAACACCCAAGGCTTGCCTGCCTTAAGATTTTCTTCAATCTCTTCCAAGGTGAGATTTCTGCATTTTGCCCACTTTCCGTAGTAGCCTGGAGTTGCATTTTCCTCCTGTTGAGCCTGTCTTAAAAGGGCATTGTCCTCCTCTGTGCAAAAGCAGGGATAAGCCAGACCTTGACGGATAAGCTCCTTTGCAAAAACGTGGTAAAATTCTACCCTTTGACGCTGATAATATGGACCGTAGGCATTGTCACTTTTGTCCTCCTGACCTGCGCCCTCGTCAAACTCAATGCCAAAATACTTCATAACATTGATGATAATGTCAACAGCGCCATCCACCTTACGCTTTAAGTCTGTGTCCTCAATTCTCAGGTAAAAGACACCATCTGAAAGGTGAGCAATCCTCTCGTCTGCAAGGGCAGAATAAAGGTTGCCAAGGTGAATAAAGCCTGTTGGTGAGGGTGCCATTCTTGTAACCTGTGCGCCCTCTTTTAAATTTCTTCTTGGGAATTTTGCGAAAACCTCATCCCTTGTCATAGTGCTGTTTGGAAGCAAAAGCTCAGCTAATTTGTTATAGTCCATAATATCCTCTCTAAAAGTGAATTTCATAAATTTTATATACAAATAAACATCAAATAATATATGTACACTAATTATAAGAAGTATCAACTTGTTTGTCAAGAATTCCCCCAATACACCTGTAAATCAATTGACAACGGGGGTGTAAAGTGGTATAGTTCAAGGGAGAAAAAGGTGATAAAATGAAGAAATGTGAATACTGCGGAAAAGAAATTTCCTATTTTGATATGTACTGCTGTGACGAATGTCAGGAAAAGGCAGGCAAATTCTACGATTTGCGTGACAACTACGGCAAGGTTTTTACTTTTTTTGACGCTATTTTTGTCTTTATGATTCCAATCGGAATATTTATAGGGTCACTTGTGGGAACATTGGGTGATGCAATGATTGTCATTGGTCTGGTTGGACTGGGAATTATGCTGAACATACTGCCATTCCCTACAGAAAGTATGATACATAAACACCAGAT
>JBJEPA010000315.1:0-13012 GCA_051880995.1 Ruminococcus sp. | reverse complement strand
GACGGCTTTCAAAAAAGGAAAGTTGATAACATATATATAGTTGTAGGTTATCTTGGTGACCAGTTTGATTATTTGACAGAAAAATATACTAACGTTAAATTGATAAAGAACGATTACTATCAAACAATTAATAACATTTCTTCGATTTATGTAGCAAGGGAATATTTAAAATCAGGAAATTGTTTTATATGTGAAGCCGATTTATACCTTTCAGATGTTTCTATTCTTAAAAATGACAAGTTAAGTTCTTGTTATTTTGGCAAGTTTAATAAGGGCTTTACTGATGATTGGGTGTTTGATTTAGATGATGATAAATTCATCACCCGTGTTGGTAAGATGGGAACAGATTGCTATAAGATGGTCGGAATATCATATTTTAAAGAAAAAGAGGCTAAAATATTATCTGATGCTATTGAAAATGCTTTTGGTTCAGAAGGATATGAAGATCTTTTTTGGGATGATGTTGTAAATAATAATTTGGATAAATTAAAGTTAACAATAAATCCTATCGGGGATAACCAAATTTTTGAGATTGATACAGTAGATGAATTAAATGAAATAAATGATAAGGTTAGTAAAGGTGTTATTTAATGAAAGTTCAAGATTTTGTTGAAATATTAGGTGCTGATTTTTACACCGGTGTTCCTGATTCACAGCTAAAACCTCTGTGTAATTTTCTAATGAATACATACGGTATTGACAAAGAGCATCATATTATAGCTGCTAATGAGGGTAATTGTACTGCACTTGCTGCCGGTTATCATCTTGCAACAGGAAAAACACCTGTTGTATATATGCAGAATAGCGGTGAAGGTAATATCATTAATCCTGTAGCTTCATTATTAAATGATAAAGTTTATGCAATACCAATGATTTTTGTTATTGGATGGAGAGGTGAACCCGGTGTTCATGATGAACCGCAACACATCTATCAAGGAGAAGTAACAGTAAAGCTCCTTGATGATATGGGTATTGAGTCTTTTATTATTGGCAAGGATACAACAAAAGAAGAATTAGCAGATGTTATGGTAAAGTTCAACAAAGTTCTTGAAATTGGCAAAAATGTTGCTTTTATCGTTCGTAAAAGTGCATTATACTATGATGAAAATGTTGAATATAAAAATGACAACATTATGTCAAGAGAAGAAATTATCCAGCACATTGTAAAGTTTACCGGGGAAGACCCAATTATATCTACCACAGGTAAGGCAAGTCGTGAACTTTTTGAAACAAGAGAGGCTAACGGACAAAGCCATAAATATGATTTCTTAACTGTGGGGTCAATGGGACATGCTTCATCAATAGCACTTGGCGTTGCATTAAATAAACCAAATAGTAAAATATGGTGTGTTGATGGTGACGGTGCTGTGCTAATGCATATGGGTTCTATGGCTGTTTTAGGTGCAAATAAGCCCAATAATATGGTTCATATTATTATCAATAACGAAGCGCACGAAACAGTTGGTGGTATGCCCACAGTTTCATCATCAGTTGATTATGTAGCAGTAGCAAGGGGTTGTGGTTATCCTAAAGCTGTCTGTGTTGACACTTTTGAAGATTTGGATAAAGAACTTCAAATCGCTAAAGATTCAAATGAACTTTATATGATTGAGGTTAAGTGTTCAATCGGTGCAAGAGATGACCTTGGAAGGCCTACTACTACTGCACTTGAAAATAAAGAGAATTTTATGGGTTATCTGAATAAACTGTCTTAATTTCTCCCTGTCAACCAGTGGTGATATTTATTATTAGAGATACTTTCAGCCACAGTTCATTAATAACATTTAGTATGGTTAATTCCTTATAGTATATAACAATTTTCAAAAACAACCGCCTGAGCATTATTGCTTTGGCGGTAATTTTATGTCCAGAAAATTACAGATGTGTAATTATCGTTGACCTAACACAAGATATTGTGATAACATTGTAAATTGATAAATAGTGTAACTTATTTATGATTTAATTTATGGTGATTCTGATGGATAATAAGAATGTACACAAAAATCATCGTGCAAGGATGAAAAAGAAGTTCTTGGATGCCGGTAATATGGAAATTTTTGAGCCTCACGAACAGCTTGAAATGCTCCTTTACTACGCCTGTCCTCGCAAGGATACCAACGCTATGGCACATAGGCTCCTTGATGAGTTTGGCTCTTTTTCTGCAATATGCGATGCCTCTGTCAACACCTTGGTTGAAAGCGGTGTCAGCGAGCATGTGGCAGTTCTGTTCAAGATGATTCCTGAATTTGCACGAATATATATTAATGATAAGCATTATAATACTGATAAGATTATTGATTTGGAGCATCTGGGCGAATATCTTGTCACTAAATTCATCGGAAAAGACACTGAAGAGGTATATTTATTGCTCTTGGATTCAAAGTGCAAGGAGCTTTACTGTGGTTGCGTTTCAAAGGGTTCTTTCAGAGGGTCTGAGGTTCCTACCAGGAAAATTGTAGAGTTGTGTATGAAATATAATGCCTACACCGCAACTATTGCACACAACCATCCAAGCGGAGTGGCTTGCCCATCAAAAAACGACATTCTTGTTACCAAAAAGTTGATTTCAACTCTTGACCTGATTGGTTGTAACTTAATTGACCATATCATTGTTGCTGATGGTGATTTTGTATCATTGGCGCAAAGTGAATTGGTTGGAAGTATATTTTATTCAAAGGAATGATTTTGTGGATTTTAAATTAAAATCTGAATATAAACCTACCGGCGACCAACCACAGGCTATTGATGATTTGGTTAACAGCATTAAAAACGGTAACAAAGAGCAGACTCTTTTGGGTGTTACAGGCTCCGGTAAAACATTTACCATGGCAAATGTGATTGAAAGAGTGAACAAGCCAACCCTAGTACTTGCTCACAACAAAACCCTTGCCGCACAGCTTTGTTCAGAGTTTAAGGAATTTTTCCCAGATAATGCAGTTGAATACTTTGTTTCATATTATGATTATTATCAGCCTGAGGCTTATGTTGCCTCAACTGACACATATATAGAAAAAGACAGCAGTATTAATGATGAAATAGATAAACTTCGCCATAGTGCAACTCTTGCACTTTCCGAAAGGCGAGATGTTATTATTGTCGCATCTGTTTCCTGCATATACAGCTTAGGTAACCCTATCGACTACCGCAATATGGTTATCTCTCTCCGTCCGGGAATGGAAAAACCTATGGACGAGCTTGTGCTAAAACTGGTTGAATTGCAGTATGAAAGGAACGATATTAACTTTACCCGTAATAAATTCAGGGTAAAAGGGGATACGATAGAGATTTTTCCTGCTGCTGCATCTGACTACATTATTAGAGTTGAATATTTTGGGGATGAGATTGACAGAATTTCCGAAATCAATCCAATGACAGGGGAACTTAATGCTGTTGTAAAACACGCTGCTATATATCCTGCATCTCACTATATTGTTCCTGCCGACAAAATGGAAGTTGCAATTAACAGAATTGAGAAAGAGCTTGAGGAAAGGTTGGAGTATTTCAGAAGTGAGGGAAAACTCCTTGAGGCTCAAAGACTTGAACAGCGAACAAGATATGACATTGAAATGCTCCAGGAAATAGGCTTCTGCACAGGCATTGAGAACTATACAAGTATTCTGTCGGGCAGAGAAACAGGAAGTGCTCCATTCACATTGATTGACTACTTTCCTGATGACTTTCTGCTTTTTGTTGACGAAAGCCATGTCACTTTGCCACAGGTTAGAGGTATGTATGGCGGTAATTTATCCCGAAAGAAAAGTCTTATTGACTATGGTTTCAGACTGCCTTCTGCTTATGACAACAGACCACTGAATTTTGATGAGTTTTACGACAGAATCAACCAGGTTGTTTTCGTTTCAGCCACACCCGGTGATTTGGAGCTTGAAAACAGCCAGGTGATAACTGAACAGATTATCCGTCCGACAGGACTCTTAGACCCTGAAATTGAGGTTAAGCCTACAGAGGGTCAGTTGGATGATTTGATTTCTGAAATTAATGAAAGGGTTGCAGTAAAGGAGAGAACTCTTGTAACCACCCTAACCAAAAAGATGGCAGAGGACCTAACTGACTACTTTGAGCAGATGGGTATCAAGGTTCGGTATATGCACCACGATATTGATACTGTTGAAAGAATGGAAATTGTAAGGGATCTGCGACTTGGTGAATTTGATGTTCTTGTGGGTATCAATCTGCTTCGTGAGGGTCTTGATATACCAGAGGTTTCCTTGGTTGCAATACTTGACGCTGACAAAGAGGGTTTCTTGCGTTCTGAGAGAAGTCTTATTCAGACAATAGGCAGAGCCGCCCGAAACAGCAACGGTAAAGTTATTATGTATGCCGATACCGTTACTCCGTCTATGGAGTCAGCCATCAGAGAAACTGCAAGAAGACGAGAAAAGCAATCTAAATATAACGAAGAAAACGGAATTGTTCCAAAGACCATCAAGAAAAAGGTTGCAGAAATTCTTGAAATCAGTACCCATAAAAATGATAAATCATTTAACAATAGAAAGCTTACTAAGGGTGAAAAGAAAAAGCTGATTGAAGAGCTTACTAAGGAAATGAAAGCTGCGGCAAAGCTACTTGAATTTGAGCATGCTGCGTATATCAGAGATAAGATAAACAAACTAAAAGGAGAAGATTAAGTGGCAAGGAAAAAGGTAGAGAATTACGGTAATGACAGCATAACCTCCCTTAAAGGTGCGGACAGAGTCAGAAAAAGACCTGCAGTTATTTTTGGCTCTGACGGAATTGAAGGCTGTTGTCATTCTGTCTTTGAAATACTTTCAAACTCCATTGACGAGGCGAGAGAAGGCTACGGCAAAGAAATTATTGTAACAAGATTTGCCGACGGTTCAATTCAGGTCGAGGATCACGGACGAGGTATTCCTGTTGACTACAACAAAAATGAAGAGAGATACAACTGGGAGCTTGTTTTCTGTGAGCTTTACGCCGGGGGTAAGTACAACAATAATGACGGAGAAAACTATGAATTTTCCCTAGGCCTTAACGGCCTTGGACTTTGCTCCACACAGTATTCTTCGGAATATATGGATGTAAACATTCGCCGTGACGGTCAGAAGTTCACTTTGCATTTTGAAAAAGGTGAAAATGTAGGCGGACTTAAAAAGGAAAAGTATGATAAAAAGGACACCGGTACAATTATTAAGTGGAAACCTGATTTAGAGGTTTTTACAGACATAGATGTTAGTGCTGACTATTTTCTTGATATTCTGAAAAGACAGTCAATAGTAAATGCCGGTGTGAATTTTGTCTTTAGAAATCAGGTTAACGGAAAGTTTGAAACTACTGAATTTAAGTATGACAACGGTATCACCGACTATGTTAACGAGGTTTTGGGCGAACAGGGTCTTTCTACTACTCAAACATGGTTTTCCGAACAAAAGGTAAGGGATAGAAAGGACAAACCTGAATACAAGTGCAAGATGAATATTGCTGTGGCTTTTTCCAATAGGGTATCTCTACACGAATATTACCATAATTCAAGCTGGCTTGAATATGGTGGTGCTCCCGAAAAGGCTGTTAAAAATTCCTTTGTATATCAAATTGACAAGTGGCTTAAGGAAAACAACAAATATACAAAGAACGAAAAGAAAATAACCTTTGAAGATGTTGAGGATTGTCTTGTAATTGTAATTTCCAGCTTTTCAAGTGTTACTTCATACGAAAACCAAACCAAAAAAGCAATTACAAACAAAGGTATTCAAGATGCTATGACAGAATTTCTGCGCCACGAACTGGAGATTTACTTCATAGAAAATCCCCTTGATGCAGAAAAGATTTGTAACCAGGTACTTATTAACAAAAGAAGTAGGGAAGATGCCGAGAAAACAAGGGTAAGAATCAAGAAGAACTTAACAAGCAATATGGATATGACAAACCGTGTTGCAAAGTTTGTCGATTGCAGAAGTAAAGATGTCTCCGAAAGAGAGTTGTTTATAGTGGAGGGTGACTCTGCCCTTGGTGCTTGTAAACAGGCGAGAGATCCCGACTTTCAAGCTATTATGCCCATCAGAGGTAAAATACTTAACTGCCTTAAGGCTGACCTTAACAAGATTTTTAAAAGTGATATCATCACCGACCTGCTAAAGGTTTTGGGATGTGGGGTAGAGGTTAAGTCAAAGGCGAACAAAGACCTTGCAACCTTTGATATGAATTTGCTAAGGTGGAAAAAGATTATTTTCTGTACTGATGCAGATGTTGACGGTTTCCAGATCAGAACTCTGCTATTAACAATGGTTTACCGCCTAACACCTTCCTTGATTGAGGCGGGAAAGGTTTATATTGCAGAATCTCCTCTGTATGAAATTACAACTAAAAAGCAAGTGTATTTTGCATATACCGAGGCTGAAAAGGAAAAGTATATTAACGAAATCGGAAAGGAAAAATTCACCGTTCAGAGAAGTAAAGGTCTTGGTGAAAACGAGCCTGAAATGATGAACCTTACAACTATGAATCCTGCTACAAGGCGACTTATCAAGGTTGTCCCCGATGATGTTAAGAGAACTGCGGAGATGTTTGATGTTCTTCTTGGCGATAATCTTCAAGGTCGTAAGGATTATATAGTTGACCACGGTGCCGAGTACATTGACAACTTGGATTTGAGTTAAGGAGGTGAGGTAATTTGGCAAAAAAGAAGAAAGAGTCAAAAACACCGCCAATGACAAAAATTAACGGTGTTATTGAGGGAGCAGGAGAGGTAATTGAGCAGAAAATTGCCTCTACCATAGAAGAAAACTATATGCCCTACGCTATGAGCGTAATTATGTCACGAGCAATTCCTGAGATTGACGGGTTTAAGCCGTCACACAGAAAGCTCCTTTATACTATGTACAAGATGGGACTTCTCACTGGCAACAGAACAAAGTCTGCAAACATTGTTGGTGCTACAATGAAGCTGAATCCTCACGGCGATTCTGCTATTTACGACACAATGGTAAGACTTTCAAGGGGATACGAGGCACTTTTGCACCCATATATCGACTCAAAGGGTAACTTTGGTAAGTTTTACAGCAGAGATATGGCTTGGGCGGCATCAAGATATACCGAGGCAAAGCTTGACCCGATTTGTAATGAACTTTTCAGAGATATTGACAAGGATACAGTAGATTTTGTTGATAACTACGACAACACTATGAAAGAACCATCCCTTTTACCGGCAAGTTATCCCTCTGTTTTGGTTAACGCAAACACAGGTATTGCCGTTGGTATGGCGTCAAATATCTGTTCCTTTAATCTAAAGGAAGTTTGTGAAACAACAGCAGCCTTAATCAGAGATAAAGACCACGACATTATGTCAACTATGCCTGCACCTGATTTTATCGGCGGTGGTCAGATTGTATATGATGAAGAGGCTATTCGTAAAATTTACGAAACAGGCAGAGGCGGAGTTAAGGTTAGATCAAAATATGAATATGACAAGAAGAACAACTGTATTGATGTTTTCTCCATTCCGCCGTCAACCTCCTGTGAAGTAATTATTGAGAAAATTATTGACCTTGTTAAGCAGGGCAAGGTTAAGGAAGTTTCTGATATTCGTGACGAAACTGGTATTGACGGACTTAAAATTACTATTGATTTGAAGCGTGGTACAGACCCTGAAAAGCTTATGCTAAAGCTTTTCAAGCTTACTACTCTGCAAGATACCTTTAGCTGTAACTTTAATATCCTTATTGCCGGTGTGCCAAAGGTAATGGGTGTTCGTGAAATTCTCAACGAATGGATAGCATTCCGTATTGAATGTATCAGGAGAAGAACATACTTTGATTTAAAGAAAAAGCAGGATAAACTTCACCTGTTAAAGGGTTTAAAAACTATCCTTCTTGATATTGACAAGGCTGTTAAAATCGTTAGGGAAACAGAGGAAGAGTCAGAAGTTGTTCCTAATTTGATGATAGGCTTTGGAATTGATGAAATTCAGGCTGAATATGTTGCGGAGATCAAGTTAAGACATCTTAACAAGGAATATATCCTGAAAAGAATTGAGGATATAGAGAACTTGGAGAAAGAAATAGCAGACTTACAGGCAATTCTGGATAGCAAACAAAGGGTTAAAACCATCATTGTAAAAGAGCTTAAGAATGTTGCCGATAAGTACGGAAAGCCAAGAAAATCCATACTTCTCCACAATGTTGCAGAGAGTGAAGAGTCCTTTGTTGAAGAAGTACCTGACTATCCGGTAAATCTGTTCTTTAGCAAAGAGGGATACTTCAAGAAAATTACTCCGCAGTCCCTTAGAATGAGCGGTGAGCAAAAGCTAAAGGACGGAGATGTGATGATTCAACACTTTGAGTCAACCAATTCCGCTGAACTGTTGTTCTTTACAAACCAGTGTCAGGTTTATAAGGCTAAGGCATCAGATTTTGCTGATACCAAGGCAAGTGTTTTGGGTGAATATATTGCCGCTAAACTTCAAATGGACGAAAACGAAGTTCCTGTAAAGATGATTGTCACAAAGGACTACAAGGGTATATTGGTGTTCGGTTTTGAAAATGGTAAAGTTGCAAAGGTTCCCCTTGAGGCTTACTACACAAAGACAAACAGAAAAAAGCTTGTTAACGCATATTCCGACAAGTCACCACTTACTGATGTTATCTTTATTGATGAGGATAGGGAAGTGATGTTAAAGTCCTCCGGCGGGAGGGTACTCCTTGTTCACACAGGTGCTATTAACTTGAAAACCTCAAAGAATACCCAGGGCGTGGCTGTAATGAGGATGAAAAAAGGTCAGTACCTTGAATCATTGGAGATTTATCCCGAAGATTTGTTCAGTAAACCATCAAGATACAGAACAAAAACTTTCCCGGCACTTGGAGCATTTTTAACAGAAGAAGATAGCGGAAACGAACAGCTGACTATTTTGTAAAAAATGTGTAAATAGAACTTGCATTTTTCTAATTTTTGTGTTAACATATAAAAAACGACTGTTTATTATCTTATGAAAGGTGAATAGAAATGGGAGCATTACAGATTATCTTAGGTGCATTACTAATTCTTTTTTGCGTACTGATTATATTGGTTGTTGTTCTTCAGGAAGGTCACCAGCAGGGTCTTGGTGTTATCACCGGTGCGGCTGATTCTTTCTTCTCTAAGAATAAGGCAAGAAGTTGGGATGCATTCTTGGCAAGATGGACTAAGTTCTTTGCACTTGGTTTTGTTGTATTTGTTTTAGCACTTGATATTATTGCAAATTTCTTGTAATATAAAATTTACTAAAGCATATAATTTACCGACGGACAAGTTCCGTCGGTATTTTTTATTGTTGGTGATTTAATGGAATATTTGCCTGTTGCAGTACTTGTTGCAATTTTGATTTTTCTAACTATTATTGAAAAAATAGGAAAAAATAAAAAGCCTTTATTCAAGGCTTTTTTAAGTATGCTTATGGGAATTTCTGCCCTTGTTATTGTTAATTTAACAACCTTTTTGACAGGGGTAAAAATACCAATAAGCCTGTTTACTGTTGGTGTGTCAGCAGGTGGAGGACTTCCGGGAATCACTCTGCTGTTATTTTTAAATCTTTTATGATAATAGGTTAATATCGCTAAGAGTTTCCTCTACTAAATCCTTTTGTTTTGTCAATACTGATAACATAGTCTTGTAAATAAGTTCGGGATTTTTGCGAAAATTCTTCTTAACAAGCTTTGCCTGGTTGTAATCGGGAACATAAAGTTCAAAGGAAAATAGATTAACATTTCCGCCGGAGATTGTGCATTTTACATTGTAGCCGTTTTCACATTTTTCAATTTCCACAAGGTTTTCCTTGTCCAGCTTTTCCTGTTCAACAAGCATCATTGCACAGTGAACAGCTTTTTCTTTTACAGTTATTGCCAAGCTATCCTCAAGCTGAGTTGCAATCATATTGCCACCCGGACTTAATGTGAACTTGCCTTCCTCAGTCATTACAATATTTTTATTCTTTAACAAATCATCAAAACAAGCACTTGACTCAAAATAGTTTGCAAGTCCATCCTTTTGCAGAGATTCAAGCACTGTTTCCTTTTTCATTGGTTTTTTTAGTGATTTTAAAAGGTAGCATATAAGAATTCTTATTTCATTTTTACTTCTCATTCCACCGGGGCTGATCCCTTCATCAAAAGCGTCAAATGTCACAATATCCACCTCCCAATTTATTATAACACAATTTCTTGGATATGTGTAGTACTTTGTTGACCAAAATTATTTACTATGATATAATGAGCAGAAGGAGGTATAGTTATGGAAATAATGCCTTATATATGGTTTGGTATTGCAATAGTTGCAGGATGTCTTGAAGCAACAACATATCAGCTTGTTTCAATCTGGTTTGTCCTTGGCGCTATTGTAACCGCAATAGTTTCTATATTCATTCCTGAACTTGTTTGGGTTCAAGTTGTTATTTTTATTGCTGTTTCAATTATTTCCCTTATTGCTACAAGACCTTTTGTTAAAAAAATTGCAAAGGTTAAAAAGATGCCCACAAATTCCGACAGATACATTGGTATGACCGGTGTTGTTGTAAAGGATATTGATAACAGCATTGGTGCAGGACAGGTGAATGTTAAGGGTTCAATTTGGTCAGCATCAAGCACTGATGATGATGTAATCAAAGTTGGGCAAAAGGTTAAGATTAACGAAATTAAAGGTGTGAAGCTGATAGTTTCACAGGTAAAGGAGTAAAATATGACAGGTTTTATTATTGCTGCAGTTATTGTAATTGTTGTACTTATCGTTATTGTAAGGAACATTAAAATTGTTCCTCAGGCACACGCATATGTTATCGAGCGTCTTGGCGCATACAAGGCAACCTGGGACACAGGTTTCCATTTAAAAGTCCCTTTTATTGACAGAATCGCAAAGAAGCTTTCTCTTAAGGAGCAGGTTGTTGACTTTCCGCCACAGCCGGTTATCACAAGAGATAATGTTACAATGCAGATAGACACAGTTGTTTATTTTGAAATTACAGACCCAAAGTTATATACCTATGGCGTTGAAAGACCACTTAGTGCTATTGAAAATCTTACAGCAACAACACTTCGTAACATCATTGGTGATTTGGAGCTTGATGCAACACTTACATCCCGTGACACCATTAACGACAAAATCAGAATTATCCTTGATGAGGCAACTGATGCTTGGGGTATTAAGGTTATTCGTGTTGAACTTAAGAATATCCTTCCTCCTAGAGAAATTCAGGATGCAATGGAAAAGCAGATGAAGGCTGAGCGTGAAAGAAGAGCAAGAATTCTTGATGCTGAGGGTGAAAAGAGAAGTCAGATTCTTGTTGCAGAGGGTCTTAAGGAATCTACTATCCTTAAAGCTGATGCTATTAAGGAATCAAAAATACGTGAAGCACAGGGTGAGGCAGAGGCAATTCTCCTTGTTCAAAAGGCTCAGGCAGACGCTCTAAAAATGCTTAATGAAGCTAAGCCTGTAAACGAAGTTCTCCAGCTTAAGAGTTATGAAGCATATGAAAAGATTGCAGACGGAAAGGCAACTAAGGTTATTATTCCGTCAGAGATGAAACCTCTTGCATCCGTTACAACAGCAGTAAAAGAGCTTTTAACTGATGTTAAGGATAATACTGAACAGTAAACTTTGATTATATTGTGGATTATGTCAAAAAATGCGCTATGTCTATTGAATTTTATCTTGTTTTTCAGTATAATTAAAAAGTAAAATTATGTGGGCTCGTGGTGAGTATAATTTTACCACGAGCCTTAATTTGTTTTGAAAGGCGATAATTATGAAAAAGGTTGCAATTATTATGGGTTCAGATAGCGATTTCCCTATTGTTTCTAAAGCTATCAAACAACTAAAAGATTATGATGTTCCTTTTGAGGTTCATGTTATGTCTGCCCACAGAACTCCTGACGAAGCTACTTCTTTTGCAAAGAATGCAAAGGATAACGGTTTTGGCGTAATTATAGCTGCTGCCGGAATGGCTGCACATTTAGGCGGTGTTCTTGCTGCTAACACTACTCTTCCTGTCATAGGAATTCCTTGTAAGGGTCCTTGCTTTGACGGAATGGATGCACTTCTTGCAACTGTTATGATGCCAACTGGTATTCCTGTTGCAACCGTTGCAGTAAACGGTGCTGCAAACGCAGCAATTCTTGCTATTCAGATTCTTGCTGTTTCTGATGAAACTTTGGCAAGGAAGCTTGAGGATAACAGAAAGGAAATGGCAGAAACAGTTAATAGCAAAGATAAAGATATTCAAAGTAAGGTTGATGAGATTTGAAGGATATTACCATAGATATGCTTAATGATAAGGTTCACGAAGAATGTGGCGTTTTTGGTATCTATAGCAGAGATGAAGATTTAGATGTTGCCTTAGTTTCAAGAGATGCACTTTATGCACTTCAGCATCGTGGGCAGGAAAGCGCCGGTATTGCCGTAAACAACGGTGGAAAATTCAAGTGTGCTAAGGACATCGGAATGGTTTCCGAGGTTTTAACCGAAAATGTAATGGAGGAGCTTGATGTTGATGCTGACATTGCCATTGGTCATGTTAGGTACACTCCATATAAAAGCCTAGACAGAGCAGGCTCACAGCCACTTGTTATCAGATACATTCAAGGCTCTATGGCTATTTGCCACAACGGCTCAATAACAAATTTTGCAGAAATAAGAAAAGAACTTGAAGAGGGTGGAGCAATTTTTCAGTCCTTTTCAAATGCTGAGCTTATCGCTTATGTGATTGCAAGTGAAAGAGTTAACAGTGATTCCATAGAAGAGGCAGTTAAGAATGCAAGTCTTAGACTTCAAGGTGCATATTCTTTCGTTGCAAGTTCCCCAAGCAAATTGTTTGCCGTGAGAGATCCAAACGGATTCAGACCGCTTTGCATTGGAAAACTTGGCAAAAGCTATGTTGTTGCTTCCGAAAGCTGTGTGTTTGATTCAATAAGTGCACAGTTTCTACGCAATGTTCGTCCCGGGGAAATGGTTGTTATTGACGAAGAGGGACTTCATTCCTACCAGATTGAAGAGGCAAATAATACTTCTTTAT
>JBJEPA010000314.1:0-2982 GCA_051880995.1 Ruminococcus sp. | reverse complement strand
ATTATACTACAATTAACAAATAATTTAAAGTGTATAATCGAAATTATTAACAAATTATTACGATTAATAAATAATCCATATTTTTGATTGTTGCTGACACCTTCACTCCTGTCATTCTGAGGTCGTAAAATTCACTCTCTCTGTCATTCCGAGGGTAGCGAGGAATCTTAAAGAAAAGCAGTAGTGCATAAAGCGACACTAATAGGTAATAAGAAGGTGTGATTTCTCTAACAAGATGAGTGGTAAAGGCAGGGGATTCATCGACAAGCTCGGAATGACAAGGTCGGGTGGCTTGGAATGACAAATTGTGAGTTTGGAGTTTTAGTTTGAAAAAGAAAATTCGCAAATTTATAATATAGTTTTTATTGAAAGAGGGATATTATGGAGCTGAAAAGTAATGAGGAAAAGGTGACGAGGGCTGTCCTTGTCAGCGTAAATACAGGTGAGTACGACGCAGATTCCTCAATTTTAGAATTGGTTGAGCTTGCAAAAACAGCAGGGGCAGAAACCGTTGCAACAGTTATGCAGAATCTTTCTCGTCCCGAAACCGCCACATATGTGGGGGAGGGCAAGCTAAAGGAAATCAGCGATTTCTGTGAAAGCCAAGAGATTGATTTGCTTATCTTTGACTGCGAGCTTTCTCCAACACAGATAAGAAATATTGAGGAGAGAACAGGGGTAAGGGTAATTGACCGAACAATGCTTATCCTTGATATTTTCGCAATGCGGGCAAAAAGCAAAGAGGGTAAGCTCCAGGTTGAGCTTGCACAGCTAAAGTATATGATGCCAAGGCTGACAGGTATGGGAACAGCCCTCAGCCGTCTTGGTGGCGGTATCGGAACAAGAGGCCCCGGTGAAACAAAGCTTGAAACCGACCGCCGACACATCAGAAGAAGAATGGAAACCCTTAAGGAACAGCTGAAAAATGTGGAGCACCACAGAACACAGCTACGTAAAAGGCGAAAAAAGGACAATGTGATAACCGTTGCCCTTGTTGGCTACACAAATGCCGGTAAAAGCACCTTGATGAATTACCTCACAGACGCAGGGGTGCTGGCTGAAAACAAGCTGTTTGCAACCCTTGACCCAACATCAAGAGCATTAAAACTTCCAAACGGAGTTACCGTTATGCTGATAGACACCGTTGGACTTGTAAGGCGACTTCCACATCACCTTGTGGATGCTTTCCGCTCCACCCTTGAAGAGGCGGCAGAGGCTGATGTTATACTGAATGTGTGCGATGTCAGTAGTGAGGAGGCTTCCCTCCACCTAAAGGTGACAAGGGAATTACTGGAGAGCCTTGGCTGTGAGGACACACCTATTATTCCTGTGCTTAACAAGTGTGACCTTGTGGACGGAGATGTGATGATTCCGCAGGTTGGCAACGGTGTGAGAATATCCGCCAAAAAGGGCATAGGAATTGAGGAACTTCTGTATGCAATAGAGGACAACCTGCCTATCAGGGTGAAAAAGGTAAAGGCGCTTCTGCCCTTTGACAAATTGGGTATATGCGCCGAAATAAGGGAAAACTGCACCCTGTTAAGTGAAGAATATGTGGAAAACGGACTGCATATAGAGGCATTTGTAAACGAAGAAATCTTCCGAAAAATCAGGGAATATATTGTTGAAGAATAGTAAAAGAAAATTACCTCCCACTATGGGAGGTAATTTTCTGTGATAAAAAATATCATAAAAAAATAAAACTTTTGCACTAAAAAGGTGCTTTCAGTCGTGTTAATTGGTGAAGGGAGGTCAAAAAGATGTTTTCATTAAGTGGTAAGGATGCTTACAATCAGGTTGTTGAAGAATTCTCCGATATGATTTTCAGAATTGCCTATCAAAACCTGTGTAACTATACCGATGCCGAGGATGTGGTGCAGGAGGTTTTTCTGTCGCTGTTAAAATCAGGCAAATCCTTTGAAAGCAAAGAACATCTCAAGGCTTGGCTTATTAAGGTCACCGTTAACAAATGTATTGATGTGAGAAAATCATTTTTCCGCAAAAATACTGTTCCCCTTGATGACCAAATAATTTCCTATACAGATGAAGAAAGCGGTGTTATGGAGGAAATCTTTAAATTGCCCAAGGACTACCGCAACATTATTTATCTGTATTACTACGAGGGCTACACCGTAAAGGAGATTGCCGGAATTTTGGGGAAAAATCAAAACACGGTGAACTCAAAATTACAGCGTGGGAGAAAAAAGCTGAAAAATTTACTGGTGAAAGGAGATATATTATGAGTACATATAGAAATGCTATGGATAAAACTACGTTGAGGGAAGAGAAGAAAAATGAACTTAAGGAAATGTACAATCAGCAACCAAAGAATAATGTAACCGAAATTAAGAAAAAATCAATTGTAAAGCCGGTTTCTGTCATAGCGGCAAGTCTTGCCGTAATAATTGCATTAGGTGCATTTTTCACCTTTGGTATAGGAACAAAAAAAGACAACAGCTTTGTACTGTCGGTAAATGCGGCAGAGGTAAGTAAGACAAAATCTGCCTATATAGAAATGGGGGAGAAAAGCTTAGAAAGTTTATTAAGCGTTGATTATAAAAATAATGCTGAGGTTATTTATCCCATATATCTGAAATGTAAGGGAGAAGAAATCGACACAGTAACATATTCTGTGGACAGGGGTGCTTTTGAAGCGTCATTAAGAATTGACCAAAATAAAATCAAAGAAGGTGTGTCTGCCCCATACGGCAAGTATCAAGTTACCATACCGTTAGACGGTGAAAATAGCGTAACAAAATATTATACTTCCTTTACTGTTGCCTACAAAGACCAGCCGGAGCCCTGGAATTATTTTGAAGATAATGATGCTTACAGTACTTTTCTATTATCCTTGGTGGTGAACAGCGATGATTTATCTGAGGATACAAGAGAAAGAGTTTCAGAATACTGTAAGGAACTAAACGGTGAAAATGCACCCTCTGAAAAGCGTACGGAGTGCGTGAAAAATATATACAAAGAATT
>JBJEPA010000313.1:0-3022 GCA_051880995.1 Ruminococcus sp. | reverse complement strand
TTTTTGTGTCAGGCTCACTTTCAATATTCCTTTTTGTGCCTTTAAAGAGAGCCTCGGTTATGCTGTCCTTGTACCTCGTCAGTTCGTGTGGTGAGGTCAACAGTTCCAGCATTTCTTCGGTAAGTAGCTCCTTCTTGTTGTCCTTGTTCTTAAGGTTGTGAATTAACACACTTTGGTTTGCAAGGAGAGTGATAAGCCAAACTATCTCACCCAAAGCCTCCTCAAAGTTTTCTGACTTCATCAACTTGTCACCAAGGTTTTCTAAACCGCCATATCTTCCTGCAATCTCTTTTGTTGCCCTTGTGGTTAATATTAGTTCGTACTCTTCTCCGCCAATGCTTATTGTTGATGAACGGTCGTTATTCATAAGTTATCCTCCTTATTCCCCTATATATGATGGTTCATATACTTTGCTGTACCAGTTTGTAATTACAGAGGTTTCAACTCCTGTGTCGCCCTCTGTAACCTCTGCCTTCCAGGGGTGATTATTCTTTCCGTCCGGCTTATTTCTTCTCATAATAGTTCCCTCAATAGTTGGGGTGGAGAATGTAATACTATCACCCTTTGTGGCAAGGCTTGATGCCGGAATACCGAATTTCACACGATAGAGCCAAAAGTACTTGTACTTACCGTTTGACTTTTTCGCCCTAAAGCCAATAGCCACAGGTGAAGTTGTGTCTTCGCTTGATGCGATAATGACATTGTTTTTATCTATTGTTACACCGGACAAATCCGATGCAACAGACGGGCCAATATCGTCAATACCAAGGGACAATGTGCCGGACTTAAACTCCTTTACAACCTCTGACGCACCGTCATCTGCGTAGAGAGTAGCCTCTGCAAGTTCTACGGAAAGCTCTGCTGAAATTGCCTTTGCAAGTTGCACCGGAGTGCCGTATGTTTCTTCACCGTTTTCGTCCTCTGTAATAGGGGCATAGTATAGCTTGTCAAGACCTATTGTTGCCATTAAAATTCCTCCATTTCATAGTAGTTAGCTACATCAATGTTGTAGTGATGATAGCCTGTGTCGGTTTCGTAACCTATATATTGTCGATTTGTTATTGTGTATTCAGCTTTCAAAAGACTCGTAACCAACTTGTATTTTAAAGCTGTGTAATTTCCCTTTGAAAATATTGAAATTCTAACCTCTTGAATTTCATATTCCGGCAGATTGTCGCAGTGCATTTCAAAGCTGTCTGCAAGAGGTGTAAGAACAATGTATTCATCAGGCGGTGTATCTGAAAACACACCTGTTTCAACCTTGATGTTCAGCTTTTCAGCTATGCTTTTTAATTCTGACAAAAGGCTCATAGATTTTTTACCTCCTGTTCAAAAGTATCAACCATAGCTTTTACACAAGCCTTTTTTGATGATGTTTTTGCAGGCTTTAAAAACGGTTTTGGTGGTTGTCCCTGCTTTCCGTACTCAATGACAGTGGCAATTTTTGCGTTGCTCTCATTTCCGTCACGAGGTTCAGCAAAGCCAATTTTTATATCAAAGTTTCCATTTCTATCCATCAAAGGCTTTGATATTCCCAAGGAGGATACAAGCAAACCTGTTGACCTTGACTTGTACTTTAAGTCCTTGCCAATAACCTCATTTAGGCTTGATTTGAAATTGGAAAGTACAACTTTTGCACCCTCCTTTAAAACAGCCTCAGTTATTTCATCTGTATGCTTTTCAAGTTTAGATAGCCTTTTCAGAAAATCATCAGGCATCATCATTTGCACCTTAGCCAACAGTACCCTCCACCTTTTTTGCAAGCACTTCAACATACATACCTCTGCCTTTTACATTTTCAACAGATATAATTTTAAATCGTTCACCCTCATAGTCAATTACATAATCAGTTGTAATAGCGATGTCCGGTATAGAACGAAATCTAAATAAATAGGTTGCATCAGTAAAAGCAGATAGATTGAGCCATCTTTTTGAGCCGTGTCTGCCTTCTCGGTAGCACCTTACAGTTGCGATTATGAGCTCCATATCCTTTGCAAAGCCTTCTTCATCCTTATCCTTGTAAATACTTTTGATTATGGCAAAGCCATTCATTTTACCATAACTCATAGCTACACCTTCCAATCTCTGTCAAGTCGCAACAGCAGATTTACCGTAGCAAAAACCTGCTGTCCTGCTTGAACATTATCAGCGAAAAAGCCACCTGTGGAGCCATCTCTGCTTTCGTAGAAATGGCTGGCAAGCATAATTACAGCTTGTTCTGTTGTAGGTGGCATTGGATTTTCTGAATAATATCCCTCGCTGATGTGCTGATAGCTTTCGGCATAGGAAACGGCAGATTTTATGTATAGTTCAAGAAGTTCATCATCTGCGTTGTGTTCAAGTATCAAATTGGCTTTCACTTTATCTAAAAGTGTATCCATCACCGATACCGCCTTTCATTAGGTAGAAGATACAGTACCCTTCATTTTAAGCACCTTAATAGCCTCGGGAAGTGTAAGCTTACCGTCAACCCTCTGTGATGCAAGGAAACCTACCTGTCCCTTTGCCGCATACAGTTCTGCAAGACGCTTGAATGTTCTGCCCTGTCTGTCGGCAATCCAGTAGTAACTGAAGTCACCAAAAGCAACTACCTTCTCACCTGATGACATCGTTGGCATATATGCAGATGTTTTAATCGGCTTGCCAAGTAGTGTGTCCGGCTCACCTGCATTTAGTGCCGGTTGCCAAAGATACTGACCTGAACTATCCTTAAGTTTACGAACCGCCTTTACTGTATCGTCATTAAGAACCCATACTGCGTTTTTACGGTATGGAGAAGCAAGGCTATAATAAAGGTCGATAAACTCATCGGCAGTAACAGCAGTTGAGGATGAGGCATTAACACCAACCTCTGCACCGCCAACATCAGAAAGAATACCAAGTGGCTTATTGCTGCCGTCACCGGTAAAGAATGCCTCTTCTTCCTTGTTGCCGATTCTCCTTGCAAACTCACGGGTGATATATGACTCAAGGTCAAAAGCACTGTCATTAAGAAGCTCCTCGGAAACCTTAATAAGCGTAC
>JBJEPA010000312.1:0-3027 GCA_051880995.1 Ruminococcus sp. | reverse complement strand
TTTTTGTGTCAGGCTCACTTTCAATATTCCTTTTTGTGCCTTTAAAGAGAGCCTCTGTGATACTGTCCTTGTACTTTGTCAGTTCGTGTGGAGAGGTCAGCAGTTCCACCATTTCTTCGGTGAGGAGTTCCTTTTTGTTGTCCTTGTTTTTCAGGTTGTGAATTAACACACTTTGGTTTGCGAGGAGAGTTATAAGCCAAACAATCTCACCTAAAGCCTCCTCAAAGTTTTCACTTTTCATCAGTTTGTCGCCGAGGTTCTCAAGACCGCCGTATCTTCCGGCAATCTCTTTTGTTGCTTTTGTAGTTAGCAAAAGTTCATATTCTTTTCCACCAATATTAATTACTGATGAGCGTTCATTTTCCATATTAATTCTCCTTACTTAGATGGTGATGTATATGTAGGTTCATACACATTCTTGTACCAATTTGTAATAGTATCATTAGATGCATTGTTTTCACCCTCAGTAACCTCTGCCTTCCATGGGTGATTATTCTTTCCGTCCGGCTTATTTCTTCTCATAATTGTTCCCTCAATAGTTGGGGTGGAGAATGTAATGCTATCACCCTTTGTAGCAAGGCTTGATGCCGGAATACCGAATTTTACACGATAAAGCCAAAAGTACTTGTACTTTCCGTTTGACTTTTTCGCTCTAAAGCCAATGGCCACCGGTGCAGTTACGTCTTCGCTTGATGCAATAATGACATTGTTTTTATCTATTGTTACACCGGACAAATCCGATGCAACAGAAGGGCCAATATCGTCAACACCAAGGGACAATGTGCCGGACTTAAATTCCTTTACAACCTCTGACGCACCGTCATCTGCATATAATGTTGCCTCGGCAAGTTCTACTGATAGCTCTGCTGAAATCGCCTTTGCAAGCTGTACCGGAGTGCCGTATGTTTCTTCACCGTTTTCGTCCTCTGTAATAGGGGCATAGTATAGCTTGTCAAGACCTATTGTTGCCATTAAAATTCCTCCATTTCATAGTAGTTAGCTACATCAATGTTGTAGTGATGATAGCCTGTGTCGGTTTCGTAACCTATATATTGTCGATTTGTGATTGTGTATTCAGCTTTTAAGAAAGCATTTACGATATCGTTTTTCAGTTTTGAATAATTGCCTTTTGTATATATTGAAATTCTTACCTCGTGAACATCAATCAGTGGCTTGTTGTCTGCAAAAACATCGTAAAACTCTTCAATAGGGGTAACTACGATATATCTGTCCGGTGCTTTATCGGTAAATACACCTGTTTCCATAGAAATATTAAGGGGTAAGAGAATTTCTTTAATATCTGATAACATACTCATAGTTTCTTTGTTTCCTCCTCAAATTTCTTAATCATAGCCTCCTGTGCCGGTTTCTTTGACCTTTTCTTTGTCTGCTTTAAAAAGGGCTTTGGCGGTTGACCTTGCTTTCCGTACTCAATGACAGTGGCAATTTTTGCGTTGCTTTCATTTCCGTCACGAGGTTCAGCAAAGCCTATTTTTATATTAAAGTTCCCATTTCTATCCATCAAAGGTTTTGAAATACCCAAAGATGATACAAGCTTACCTGTTGACCTTGACTTGTACTTTAAGTCCTTGCCAATAACCTCATTCAGACTTGATTTAAAGGTAGAAAGCACAACCTTTGCACCCTCCTTTAAAACATCCTCTGTTATTTCGTCAGTATGCTTTTCCAGTTTAGATAACCTTTTCAAAAAATCATCAGGCATCATCATTTGCACCTTAGCCAACAGCACCCTCCACCTTTTTTGCAAGCACTTCAATATACATACCTCTGCCTTTTACATTATCAACAGAGATAATTTTAAATCGTTCACCCTCATAATCAATTACATAATCAGTTGTAATAGCAATGTCCGGTATAACACGAAATCGAAATAAATCGGTTGCATCAGTAAAAGCAGATAGATTAAGCCATCTTTTTGAACCGTGTCTGCCTTCTCTGTAACACCTTACAGTGGCAATTATGAGTTCCGTATCCTTTGCAAAGCCTTCATTATCTTTATCCTTGTAAACACTTTTGATTACGGCAAAGCCATTCATTTTACCATAACTCATACTTACACCTTCCAATCTCTGTCAAGTCGCAACAGCAAATTCACAGTATTCCAAACCTGTGCAGATGCATTTGTGCTGTCAGCGAAAAAGCCGCCCGTTGAGCCATCTCTGCTTTCGTAGAAATGGCTCGCAAGCATAATTACAGCCTGTTCTGTTGTAGGCGGCATTGGGTTTTCGCTGTAGTAGTTTTCAGGTATGTGCTGATAGCTTTCGGCATAGGAAACGGCGGCTGTTATGTACATTTTCAACAGCTCATCATCTTCGTTGTGTTCAAGTATCAAATTGGCTTTCACTTTATCTAAAAGTGTATCCATCACCGATACCGCCTTTCATTAGGTAGAAGATACAGTACCCTTCATTTTAAGCACCTTAATAGCCTCGGGAAGTGTAAGCTTACCGTCAACCCTCTGTGATGCAAGGAAACCTACCTGTCCCTTTGCCGCATACAGTTCTGCAAGACGCTTGAATGTTCTGCCCTGTCTATCTGCAATCCAGTAGTAACTGAAGTCACCAAAAGCAACTACCTTCTGACCTGATGCCACCGTTGGCATATATGCAGATGTTTTAATTGGCTTGCCAAGTAATGTGTCCGGCTCACCTGCATTTAGTGCCGGTTGCCAAAGGTACTGACCTGAACTGTCCTTAAGTTTACGAACAGCCTTTACTGTATCGTCATTCAGAACCCATACTGCGTTTTTACGGTATGGAGAAGATAGGCTATAATAAAGGTCGATAAGCTCATCGGCAGTAACAGCAGTTGCGGATGATGCATTGACACCAACCTCTGCACCGCCAACATCAGAAAGAATACCGAGTGGTTTATTACTACCGTCACCAGTAAAGAAAGCCTCTTCTTCCTTATTGCCAATTCTCCTTGCAAACTCACGGGTGATATATGATTCAAGGTCAAAAGCACTGTCATTAAGAAGCTCCTCGGAAACCTTAATAAGCGTAC
>JBJEPA010000311.1:0-13235 GCA_051880995.1 Ruminococcus sp. | reverse complement strand
CGATCTGAGTTTGTCATTACTATACTCACCGGCAATAAGATTTATTTCTTCTTCACGAAGTCTGATTTCATCTTCAATGTAGCCAAGCTTACGGTAATATTGCATATATATCGTTTGATATAAGTTGTCGTTTGTTCCTGCCCAAATTGTAGAATCAGCAACACCTTGCTCAATTAAAATATCAATAACGGATTGACAAGCATCGTGAAAACTATTCAAACGAGCCAAGCAATATAATTCCAAATTTTCCTGAAAAGCAGCATCATCTAAATTAAATAATGATACTATGTCAATTTCATCTTTTTGTTTGTAAAGTGACTTATCAATAACCTGCTCAATATATGTACGGTAATTATCTGTTACAGATATAGATATATCATCAGCATTGGTATAAGTGTCATCTTCATCAGAATAATTTGTTATTACAAATTTTCCGTGCCAAGTGCGTGTTGTCTTATTGTAAGTGCTTGTACTAATTTTGATTTGGTATCTCGAATCAATGAGGGTTTTAGCGTAATTCAAGACTGCACTATTAACAGTTGATTCAGATGCTTTAGTAATATCCGTTACAGCAACAAGTGTATTAGTCATTCTGGAATATAAACTATCAGCTTGCTTTCTTGCGGTTGTATCTTCTATATCAACAGAAGGCATTAAACCACTGCTCAAATATAAATACATATCAATCGTATCATAATATAAATTCATAAGATTGGCATAGCCTTTGACGGTACTAATAACCTTATCACTCTTATCATATTTATTCATTAGATTATTGTATTTTTGAACGATGCCACTATCTAAATTAACAATATAATCATTCTGATAATATGCAAAATCTTCTTCATACTTTTCTATCTTTGAAACCAAAGAGGGTGACATCATTGATTTCAATTCATCGGACAAATACCATATATAATTACCGTTTGGATTGCAGTTGGCTATTGTGGCAGTCATCAAGTCATCTCCACCGGTCAATCTAAAACAATTTTTAACTGAATCGACATTTGTAGAGTATTTAATCTCATCGGCTAAATTATCAGAAGATATAAATATATTTGTATCATTACCATATCCATTATTAACGTTAGTGCTTCCACATTCGGGGCAAACATCAATAAATTCTCCACGATAACCGCAATCAAGACAATATGCTTCGAGGTCATACACACTAATATTTCTTTCAATCTCATTGGAAGAATTTGTTGTAACTTCAATTACAAATAAACAGTTGACATCCTCTGCAATTTTTTGAAAAGCATCATAAATCGAAATGTCATCAAACGAAAAAGAATATTGTTTTGGGGCAAGACTCAAATCTACATATTTGATTCGATAGTGCGGAGCTTTTTCTAATAATCTATCAAGCATTGATATTTTAGAATCTGTAATATTATAAAAAACAGTTGGATTATTTTCATCATAATCCTCTCTTGCTATATCTTCTTCTGTATTGATTTCTACTCCGTATAATTTAACTTGTGATAATTCTGCTTCTCCTAAAGATTTGGCGGTGATATGTTTAACCAGAGAATTAGTTTCATCGGTTTCTACATATATTTCAAACCATAAATTCCATTCTTTGCACCATAAAATTTGAAAATCCTTGATACTATCCCACAATTCCGTATCAACTTTATTAACACTAAATGAAATTTCAGAGCAATTATTCAATGCATCCTTAAAAACAATGTTAGTAGCTGGTATTGCCCCTAATTTGTTTCCATATCTTTGTGCTAATACGAAAGTAGGAAGAATAGCATTATATGTACTATCAAAATTTATTTTTATAGCCAATATAATCACCTCCAATAAATATTTTAATTAACGGTTTTGGATAGCCTTTTTAATAGCACCTCATAATCTTTCTTGTATTGCTTTTTTAATGATTGCAATTCATCTATTAAAGACTGGTATTCGTTTTTGGCTTTTTGATATTCCTCTATCACTTTTTTATGCGAGTATCTTAATTCCTCTAATTCTTTTTGTGATTGTTTCAATATCAAATTCTCATTTTTTGCTTCCTTCAACTGTTCATTAAGTTCCGCTATGCGTTCATATAGTTTCTTATTTTCTAATGATTTCATTATTATTTCTCCTTTCAAGCACTAAAGAGAGAGATAAAATAAATTATCCCTCTCTTACATCAATCCCAATGAATATTATTTTTTGCCAAAGAACTACCACCTGTAAGTGGAGTAATACCGATAGCTTTTATCATATTTTCAAATTTACTATCTTTCTTCATTTGCTCTAACATCTCATTGTAATCTTGAACGTGGTCAATAGGAATAGTAACGTTAATTTCATTATTCTGATTGACAGATTGTGTTGGAGTACCTAATTCCGCAATTTTCTTTTCAAAATTCTTAAAAGGAAATGCAGTAATTGGCGGAGTACCAAAACTACTATATACATTATTACCCCAGACACTTAAAGGCTGTTCTGACATTTTACGCAATGTATCTCTTAATGAAACAAAATTCTCTGTATCTTGTGCATTAAGTACAAGTTCAGGCTTATCAGGCGTTCCATCAAGCTGTGCTAAACCTGTATAATCAACAAGTCCGCCGGTTTTATATCCCTTTAACTGACTTAACTTAACCCAGCCTAAATCTCCGTTGCCTAATGTTTTGCCCGTACTGATATGATAAGGATAAGCACTTCCCGGATTTGTACTTGTAATATATACAGACTTTCCGAGATATTGATTGCCCCATCTTCCGCCACCTGCTGAATTTTCGTAATAAATACCAGATACATATGTTACCTTATCACCAATTTCGCCCTTACCATTACCTTGTTTTGTATTGGAATTGTTACTGTTGGTTTTAGTGGTGTTACTCGTGGTATTAGTTTTGTTAGCAGTTTTAGTAGGCTGTGTTGTTGTAGTTTTCTTTGAAGAACTACGACCGCCTGTTATAATGTCAACTCCTGCGGCAATATTATTCAATGTTTCATTCAGCGATGTCAAAGTATTGCTGAAATTGTCACCATACATTGAAATAACATTATTAGAGGATGTTATTCCACTTGACCATATATCAGTCATATTATCGGTTAAAGTATAACCAACACTTTCGCCTGTTTCTCTCAATGTTGCAGAAATATCGCCGGAATTTAGATTGATAGTATCAATCATATCTTCCATAAGCATATCAATGTTATCCAAGCGTTCATTTAAGATTGTTTCATATTCATCATATAATGTATCTAATAACTGTTTGGTATCAGAAATATATTGCTCATATTCGGTTTCTGCTAATTCTTTTTGCGCATCAACTAAATCAATCTTTAATTTCTGAACTTTGGCTTGTGTTTCCTCTGAAACATTATTTTCATATGCTGTTAATTGTTTTTGAATTTCCGCAATGGCAGAAGTTTTATCTTCAATCTTATTCTGATAATCGTAAAAACTCTTTGCCTTGTCTAACGAGTCAGTATAAGTTTTTATTAAATCCTGCAAAGAGTCTAATTGAACCTTTATACCTTCCTCAACCAAGCTCTTAATTGCTTGTTTTTCTTTTTCGGCATTCTTAATAGATTGTTGCTGTAAATCAAGAAGTTCCTCTTTGCGCTCAATAAGTCTTGTATCTGCCGGGTCATCTGCAAGCTGATTTTGAATACTGATTAACTCTTTAGCATACTTATCAGCTTGTGCCATATAAGTATTATAGTTGACTCCGTGCAATCCGGCTGTTGCTAAACCTTTATCCGTAAAATTGCCGACTTCATCAAACATATCAGAATTGCTCATCAAGTCGATTAAGAAATCAGATTCAGAATTGATTTGTGAAATACGGTCTTGCAGATAATCAAATACGCTCCAATCAATTTCACGCATTTTATCTTCATATTCTGCAAGTGACACAGTAGCATCATCAATAGCTGCTTTTGTGTCCTCAATAGCAATGGTCATATTATACCATTCTTCACTATATTTAGATATTTTGCCTGAATTAACAGCTTCATCCAAAGCCTCTTGTAAACCGGCATACTTATCATTAAGCATAGCTATATTATCTTGCTCTTGATTTGCCAACTTCTTATAATATTTTGAAGATACAAAATAATTCTGTGCCTCAAGCAATGAGATTTGGCTTTCCATATGATTTGCCTTATTTTCCATTCTTGATAATTGGTTATCAAAATCCTGTTCTATAAGGTCAAATTTATCTTTATAGAGTTGCGCTAATTCATCATTTAAGTCTTGCACGGCTTCTTTACAGTCAAGTGCAGCTTCAAAATACTGTTTATATTCATTTATAAGACTTGCAGTATCAGAGTCATAATCGGTAATGCTGTAACTGCCGTTGCGTACTGCCTGTTTTATTGAAGATGATAAATTGATAGAATTTGCTTTAGCCATATATGTGCTATAAGCTGTATTCTGAACTGCAATCTGCTCATTGATTTTCTCAATTTCATCGCTCGTTGCATTAAGTCTCTTTTTAAGTGACTTGAAAGCACTTTCGGCAACTTTCTTTAATTTATTAACTGCTCTTTGAATACGGTCAATAGCAATTTCAACATAATCTATGGTTTGCGTTGAATCGTTGGAAGAATCCTTGCTATTGCTATTATCGCTATTATTAGAACCACTCGGAGTAGTAATAACACTGCCACTTGCGGTAATTTTACCTGAACCACTGGAGAAAGCTGTTCCTTCAGCAAGTGCAGTTCCTCTTTTCTTACCGGAAGTGATTTTGCCATTCTTTAATATCTGCCGTGTTTGTTCGGCATTAAAGATAATGTCGCCCTTTTTGTATTTGAAAAATTCAGCTCCATTATCTCCGATTGTGAAGAAACGACCGTCACGAACCACCATTTCCTGACCGAGTTCTCCACCTAAAGCCTCTCCATCTTCCTTTGTGCGCCAATCGCCTTTGGCTTTTGCAGTACCGTTCACATAGGCTGTTCCATTGGCATTTGAACCACCGCTAAACAATCCTGAAATCCAAGAAGTTATTGAACCACCGAGAGAATTAACTACCGGATTATATGTTATAGTTGCAGTCTTGCTTTGTGGCTGCCATTTATCAATGGAGTTTTGATAATCTTTAATAGCTTGACCGCTTGGTGATGTGTATTCAACGGAAGCAGTTTTATCTTTTGGTTCATAATTATCAATACGAGAGCTATCTAAACCGGCTTTAACCATCATTTCAGGAGAAATTTCAGAAATTGTTTTTTGAACAGTATCTAAATCTTCCTGCTTTGGTGAAACTCCGGCTTCAACATCGGCTTGAATGTTTGAAACGGCATCGGCAAATTCCTTATCATCTAAACCTAATTTGGTTTTTACTTCTTTGGGTATTTCGTTTATTTTAGTAAGAGTTTCGCCGATATTAGTTTCTGCTTCGGAAGTATCAGCGCCGATAGCCGTTTTTAGCTCAATGTCATTATAATTAGTTTGATAATCTTTGAGGTAACTAATTAAATTAGTAATATCATCATTGGCTTCACTCACATCAACGTGCATAACGGTAGGTGCAGAAAGTTCCTGCTTACGATTCATTAAACCGATAAGCACAGTTTCCGCTTCCATTGCACCTTCTACGGATAAATCAATTTTACCCTTTTTATCCTTAAAGCCATCAACTAACTTTTGTGCTTCGTCAATTTGAGAATTAACATCCTTTATACTGTTGGTATCAAAATCAAAGTTAGTTTTTGTTAATCCAATTTCTTTAAGTTTATCTGTTGCAGTTGTAAGTTCATCTTGCAGATAATCAAGTTTTGTAAAAATTGAATCAAGGTTAATATCAAAACCATAATCCGATAATTTCCTCATTATGGCTTGTACGGTTTCAATATCAAGTCCTAATTTCTCGGCAACATCTGCATCATCGCCGACACCAAAGTTAATATCCCAACTTCCGTCATCATTGAGTTTTACCCATTCGGAATTTAACTGGCTAACATCATTCAAGAAATTTAGACAACCGTCCGAGCTTTCTGTGAAGTATCGGGTCATTTTCTCATAACCCTTATCATAAGCTGCTAATAACTCATCTATGCTTGCAGTAGATAAATCCTCATTGCTCATTAACTGAACAGCAGTTCTAAATTCATTTGTGCCGATTAAGCCCTCATCATAAAGTTCTTTGATATGTTCAAGTCCACCTTGCAGACTGTCATACATATCTCCTTCTTCACCTAATGACTGTGCTTCTTCCCACTTTTTGAAAGAGGAGGTTAAACCGTCATACTGTGCAGCAAGAGTAGCAGTATCGTCAATCTGGTCAAGAATATCCTGCCTTTTTGCATATAAATCGGCAGCCTCTGTGGCATCATCACAATTCTTAATCTGCTCTGTTAAGTTCTCATATTGACTTGTTAATGATACCAATTCAAGATTATTTGCAGTCTTGATTTGGTTTTCATATTCGGATTCTAACTGTCTTAATTCTTTCGTATTGAGATGTATTCCGTTAGCAGTTTTCTCAAATAATTCATTGGCATTAAAATCTTTGAGATTTTGATACCTTTTTGTGAGATTTTGAATTGATTCTGCCGTTAAGCCTGTTGAAGTAACTGATTCTTTCATTGCAGAATACAGTTTATCCATATTATCGGCTTCAACATCAATATCAATAGAAAATGCTGTGCTACCAACAATGCCGCCTAATTCTAATACTTGATTTTGGAAAGCCTCTAATTTTGCAATATCTTCTTCGGTTTCCATTTTGCCAAACTGTTCTGCAAAATCAGCAAGCATTGTATTATTCAGGTTGCCTTTGAGTTCGTTGATTGCAACATCTAAATCCTCTGTTCTGCCTGTAAGTTGTGGGAAATCCTCAATTAGTTTTACAATATCCTTGTTTTCTAATTCGCCTTTTTGGAATTTTTCAAAAGCATCATCAAGGGCTGAAATACTATCAACATAATCATCTACTCTGTCGATAAATTCAGGATTATCTTTATCACCTTTTGCAGATATTAAGTTTTCAAAAGCACCGCCAACGCTTTCTCCAATTTCTTTTGCATAGGATTTATAATCCTCAACGGCTGTTTTCCAATCATCCAATGAAAAATTAGACGGGTCGCCTTTGAGATAGAAATAGTCTTGCAATAGGTGTATCTTTTCCGCAGCCTTAACAGCTTGGTTAATGGCATCATCGCCTGTAAATTCTGCACCAATTTGAAGTTTCAGGTCATCTTCTCTTGTGCCGTTAATAACACCTTCAGCATATTTCTGTAATACTTCCGGAGATAAAGTTTCTTTATAGTTGCCTTTTTCATCTGTTACAATCGGTGTAAAGTTTATTGCAACAGAACCATCGGAATTTGAAAATGTTGATGTAAATACTGTTGCTGTGCCGTCAGAAGATACATCCCAACCAGCCTTTTTAAGCTCGGAATTATCAACTGTCGGGCGGAGTGTAAGGTCAACAGTGCCGCCTTCAGATAAATTCTTTAACTGATTTTCAACATTTGCAGAAGTAAAATCGGTAGAAATCTTATATACTATATCTTTGTCGGAATTAGATAAACTATCTATCCAATTATTAAAATCGTTGATTTCTTGCTTTGCTTCATCTGAAAGTTTAGGAATAGGGAATGTAAGTTCCGGATTGGTGAAAATCTCTATTCCGCTTGTTTTACTGTTTAAGTTCGGAAAATTGAAATTATTTGTATCACTTTCAATAGATTTGCGGAATCTGTTTTTGACTTCTTCTGCACCTTTTGCGGTATCAGAAGCGAATTTATCGTACCATTCGTTATAGTATTTAGAAAATCCTTCAAGCGTACCTAAATAATTATCTACCTCTGTTTCGATAGCATCACTACTTAACGCTTTATCCTTTATTGCTTGTGAAATCGTTTTATTATTGGTAATGTTATCAATAATTTCTTGTCTGTATTTCTCGTAATCTTCAAGCGAATCAATATCAGCGTTATTGTTTGCAACCTCTGACATTGTAAGTTCATCAAGCAATGTTTTTGCAGCTTCAACCTGCTTTGTAAATACGCCTTCTCCGCCTGCCAAAGCATCTTTGATTTCAACTAACTTTTTCCAGGTCTGATTATTGTTATAATCAAATCCGTCTGTGTTTTCTAATGCATCAATGGCATCATTGATTGCATTGATTTTGTCCTGCAAAGTTAAATCCGCATTGAATATAAGTTTTGTAAATCTGTCACCAAAACCTAATATATATTCTTCGTAATCAACAAAAGCACTGCCATAACCTTTTTCTTTCCAAACCTTATCAATGATTTCAGCGGCTTTATCTCTGTTTTCATCATCGCCCCAATAATCAAAGGTTATTACATTGTTATCATCGTTCCAGTCTGAAACAATATTTCCTTCGTGAAATGTCTTTTTTGATGCTTCATCGGCAGCATCTACATAGGCTTTTTCAAAAGTCGAAATATTAGTCTGTAATTGTGTTGATTGTATATCCTTTAATTTTGCGAGTTCTTCATCAAGTTTGCCGTTTACAAGGTCAAGATTATCAGCTTGCGCACCAACTAATTTAGTGATTTCATCTTGAATTTCTTTAATCTGTGTTCGGTTTTCTGTGTCTGTCATATCGGATTTAGCTAATTCTTTGTATTTCTCTATTAACTCCGATAAAGAACTTTGCTCATTCGATATGTTTTCAACCTTTTCTCTTGATGCTTCTGCGACTTCCTTTGCTTTATTGTATGCTGTTTCTTCGGCGTTAATCAATTCTCCGATTTTAGAAATTAAAGCAGAAACAGCCCAGCTGATACCCATTGTTACAACTGTATTTAATGCAGCAGATGCCACTCTTAAAGCAATGGTCGCAACTTTTGCTTTAAGCAAATAAGCCGCATAACCGGATAATGAAGCATTAGCACCGTTCAAGCTGCGCAAATACTGCGCCATTGATGATTTGCTATTTTGCAAGGCTTGGTTATAGGATGCTTGGAAACTTGCGGATTTAGAGGAAACATTATTGTATCTCTGCATTGCAAGCGACAATTCAGAGATTCTTGTTTTTGTTCCTGCAAGATTATTACCCAACAGCTGAATTTTGTTTGAATCATCAACGGTAAATATGCCTTTATTTTTAATCAATGATAGTGCAGCGGCAATACCTGCTAATAATGTAGGCAGTGTACCAACGGTATTTACGATGTCATCGGTTGTATCTAATACATTTGCAAGTCCATCCACTAAACCTTTTACAAATTCGGAATCCAATACATCGTTTGAAAGAGATTGCCACGTTGTTTCAAGCTGTGCAATATGACCTTTTAATGAATTGAGATATTTTTCGTTTTCAGCATATGCTGTGCCGGCAGAGTTATAAGCTGCTTCGGTTGCTTTTTCAACATTACCCCAGTTATTGATTAGAGCCTGAACTGCATTTGCTCTGTTTTTACCTGCAATGATTTCAAGCAAAGAAGCTCTGTCCGTATCAGATAATTCGTTATATATTTTAGAAATATCAGCCATAACGTCATAAATATTTCTAAAATTGCCTTCATCGTCAAAAATATTAACTTCGCCGTGAGTAAGATTTAATATTTGAGTTTGAATTTTAGAAATTGAATCAACATTGTCATCAACTTCTTCTCCAAGTTCTTCAAGCTCGCCTTTCATACCTCTTATACGCAAAGTCAAAATCTTTAAGGCAGTACCGGATGTCGAGCTATTCTGAAGGACTTCCTGAATACCCGTAAACATACCGGCAGCTTCTTGAATTGATGCACCACCTTGTGACAATACAGAGGCAGACTTTGACAAACCATCGCCAACATCAGCAGCGGATTCTGCAAATTCGTTACCGAGTTTGTCATAAATATCCGTTATCATCTCAATAGCGGCAGTGGAGTCATTGTTGTTTAATTCAAGGAGTTGTTTCTCAAAACCTTTATAAGCCGTCACAAGGTTTTCATTAGCTGTACTTTCATCTAAATCAGTTACATTCTGATACATAGTTGAGATTTCGGCTAATTGTTCCGCTGTATCTGCATCAAAGCCTAATCTTACCCATTCGGCTGTTGAGTTGATGATAGTATCAAGGGTTGAAGCATAGGCTTTTGCACCGCTAATCATATCCGCATAAAGTTTATCATATTGACTATCGGTTAAATCTGTAACACGATAAAGTTCTGTCATAGCGGTATCTACATCAAGAACATTATCGTACATTGCCCTGATTGCTCTTGCTGACTCCATAAACAGCATTGTTGCGCTAAAATAGGCACTTAACCTTTTTATTTGTGCCGATAATTTATCGCTGAAAGATAATGTTGATTTGCCGGCTATTGTAGCTTCTTTTGTTATTGCTTGAAATTCTGCTTTAATACCGTTCAATCTTGTTTCATCACAAGTTTTTAGTTCTGCTTGTAATTCCTGAATCCTTGTTCCAAATTCCTTTGCGGCAGCGGAATTTTTCTTCAACCACACATCCATTCCCAAAGAAAGATTGTTCTTTTGCTGTTGAAGTGTCGCTGTATTATTTGCAATTTTTTCTTGATTTGCAACTTCTCTTAACTCGTTTTTAATGCGCTTTAATGTGTTTTCGTAATTTTGATATGCGGTTGTGAGTTGTTCAGGAGTCCGGGAGTTCTTCATTGCTCGCAAATTATTATTTAACTCCGCAGATAGAGAATTTATATTTGCGTATTCGCCTGAAAGTTTAGAAATTTGAACGCTAATATCTGATATTTCAGATTTGAATTTACCGTTATTCATCTGAACATTTATGCTGTTAGCCAGATTGTTTTTAGTATCTGTCATTTTAGCATTTAGTTCTTCGAGTTTTAACTCTGTATCTTCGATAACGGTTTGGATTCTGCCCATTTGGTCGGTATTCAAATGAACATCAAAAATTCTTTGCAATGCCTGATAATCAGCCCTTAATTGGTTTAGTTGCTGTGATAATACCGATATTTGATTTACATTCTTTGTGGCATCTAAACCATTCAGTTTGATTGAAATATTGCCTATTCTTCGCTGAATATCGAGTAATTGTCGGTAAGCATATGTACCTTGATTTACCACATTGTTGAATACATTATTTGTGTTATTTCCGTTTGCAAGATTTACACGAATATTATTTGCAGCGTTGATAAGTTCGTCCAACTCACGCCTTAATGCAGTTAATCTTTGCAAAGCGTTTGTTGTATCAACATTTACATTAAATTTCTTGTTTTGAAGCTTATTCATTTGCTGCTCAAACTTTGAAGTATCAAGTTTTGCGGTAATTCTTGCTTCAAAATCGCTCATATATATCACATCCTTTACAAAAGAAAATAGCCAGCCCGAAGGCTGACTATAAAATTGTAGTTTTATTTACTTTTTATGTTCATTAACAGGGGTTTCATCTTTTTTCTTATAGCATTTAGTTTCAAGCCCTTTTCTGCATTACCTAAAATGTAGTTATCATTTTTATCTGTGAGTACAAAAGTAAAATTCGGCAAAACACGGAGATAACATTTTAATCTGGTTGCCATACGCTTTGCTTCTCTAACTTTTTTAGCGTGATTCATACTAACAAATATCGTACTGCCATCAATCGCTTTAACCGGGTATTTTTTATTTCCGATTTTTTTGTTCTGTACTGAATTAGTAAATTGTTTTCTTTCCTTATGACTCATTTTACTATTTCTCTGGAACGGAATACTTTTTAATTTTAACTCTTTTGCGATTTCAAACTGTTCAAAACCACCGATTAACTTAAAATCATATGATAGATATACCGGTATCATTTCTTTAGTTTTCCAATACAGACTCCTTGATTTAGCTAATATTTTTTCACTCACATTGTAGTTACCCACTTTGATTTTATCAATGCTGATTCGTGGATATTGCTTTTTCTTGCGGAGATGCTTGCCGTTTTTACTGGTCTTTTCGCCTATCTTTTTCCAAACAAGAGTACCATCTTTATTATATTCGGGGTTGTATTCTTTTATATTTTTTAATTCCATAGTTTTCCTTTCTCATTCTAATATCTTCTTTATGTTTTCTTGTAGTTTTTTAATGCCGTGGTCGTGTCTATACCGTTTTGCCGCAATATGAGCTTTCTTTAAATCAGTAATATACATATCTTCTGCAACGCACTCATCATACAAGTATAAATTGTATATTTCGGGTGTATATACTTGCTCGGGTGTCATTTTCGCCCATCCACTGTATAGATGCAGCGGACATATATCAAGCCGAAATCCCCACCGTTTGAAATTATATGCAATTTTCCTTGCTTCTTGAATAATTTTTTCTCTTTGCTGCCGGTCTAACTCTTTTATTCTTTTTGTTTCAGGTTTCATTTGTAAAAACCTTCAGGGATTTCAGCCCATTTTGAGCCATTCCAATATTTTTGATTTAATGGGATAGTATATTCTTTGTCGCTCCACCGATATTGTATAGCCACCGGATAAGAGGAAGGTATTCCGTTTTTCAGATATGTACCATATTTTGTTATGCAATCAACATATTTTTCGCTCAATAACTCTATTGTATATCCGGCATCAGTTAATTCCTCATAATCGAGAATAACGAAATCTACTGGAGTTCCACGGTGGTTTGCAGCTTTAATATGTTTATTCTCCACTTCTAAAACCAAATAGTAATTATCATAATTCAGATTTTCACTATACTGTTTTACATAAAATCCTTGCTCAATTTCCATTTCCATTAGCCTCACTATCAGGTTTTTTTATCATTATGATGTTATATTTTTCTGCGAGAATATCCAAATTATGTATGTACCACTGAAATCGCTCACTGCCAGAATTTGAAAAAGCCATATCGGCAGGTGGGCTTTTAATTCTTTCAACGAAAAGATTTTCACCGTCCAACTCACGGCAAATATAGTATCTTAACTTGCCATCTTTTCTCTTGTTGTGACTTTTAGCACTGTAAAGTATTTTATTTGTGTAGTTATACATTTGTCCTCCTTTGCTAAAAATAGGGTGTTTTTATTATGTTTTTCTCTCTGTCAATGAAAATATTTTTCTCCGACTCCGAAAAATTGAGACAATAAATCCTCGAATAATGGTATCTAATACATCCCGCCGAAAATCACCGAAAACAATCGTATGTGGCGTATCGGTAAAGACAATTCTTGATTTGTCAATTTCATAATTGTATTACATAGCTTTTATTGGATAAGCCTATTCAGCTTATTAAATTTTGATAAACCAACAGAGAAAAAGGAATAGGGTTATCGTACAATTACTTATTTAATTTAATAATCTAAAATAGTATATAATAATCGTATTAAATAAGGAATTGTATAGAAATAAAGAAT
>JBJEPA010000310.1:0-13345 GCA_051880995.1 Ruminococcus sp. | reverse complement strand
TCTAACGGAAAAATCAATACAATCATACTTTGCAGTTATGGTTACAGCTTTAAGGGCAAGGCAAAGCTAATGACCTTTCAGTTTAAGTCAATTAAGAGCGGAGAAACATTAATTAACGCACAAATCTCTGACCCTGTTGACAAGGACCTTAATGCTGTCCCAATAGGTAATGTATATGGGTGCAAAATAAGTATAAATGGTGACAATATTCAATCAAAAACCGTTAGAGTTACTTCTACTGATTCTGAAAAATCAGAAAGCAATGTCGAAAATAAAAATTCGTCAAATAAAACTGATAGTAACTCTGTTGTGGGCGATGAAGAATACATAGAATCAGATGATTTTCTCTATGAAGAGGAGGAAAGCACTTCTCCAGACCTAGTGGATAATGAGGACAACACCCCATATCTTCCATACGTAATTGGTGCTATAATTTCTGTAATTATTGTTTTGATAATTTACATCTCCTACAGATTAGGAAAGAATAATCAAAAGCCAGACATAAATAATAAAGATAATGATGCAGAGCAGTAATGCTCTGCAATTTTTATATTTCATTAAGTTGTAAACAGGCAAAAAATATGATATAATCCTGAATAAATGCTAAACATAGTCAGTATAGAGAAACAGGTGATAATATGAGTGAAATGCAGAATATTCAATGGTTCCCGGGTCATATGACTAAAACAAAAAGACAGATACAGGCTTCTCTAAAGCTTGTTGATGCAGTTGCAGAGATAATTGACGCAAGAATTCCTGTTAGCAGCAGAAACCCGGACCTTGACTCCATAATTCAAAATAAGCCAAGGGTAGTACTTATGAACAAGTGCGATATGGCAAATCCGGTTGCTACTCAAAAGTGGATAAACTATTATAGCTCGAAAGGTATTCCCGCAATCCCTGTTGATTGCAAATCCGGCAAAGGCCTTAACAAATTTGTACCCGCTGTCAATGAAGTTTTAAAGGAAAAGATAGAAAGACTTAAAGAAAAGGGTATGAAAAACCCAACAATAAGGGTTATGATTGTTGGTATTCCAAATGTGGGCAAATCCACTTTCATAAACAGAATAGCAGGAAATAACCGAGCCAAGGCTGAGGACAAACCGGGTGTTACAAGAGGTAACCAGTGGTTTACCCTTAAAAAAGGCTTTGAAGTCCTTGATACTCCCGGAGTTTTGTGGCCAAAGTTTGAGGATAAAACAGTAGGGGAAAGGCTTGCCTTTACAGGTGCTGTGAAAGACCAGGTAATGGACACAGAACTCCTTGCCATGAGATTACTTGACTTTTTAAAGGCTGAAAAAAATCCTCTGTTTGTAGAAAGGTTTAAGCTGCAAAATGAGGATATTGACCAAATGGAAAGCTATGAACTTCTTGAACTTATTGGCAAAAAGAGAGGTATGCTAATCTCCGGTGGAGAAATAGACACCGAAAGAGCCGCCGTTATGCTACTTGATGAATACAGGAGTGCAAAGCTGGGCAAATACACATTTGAACTTCCGGGTGAATAATTATGGATTGGTTAAAGTACGAAAATGAAGCACTTAACAAAGGCTACAACAGTATATGCGGTGTTGACGAGGCAGGGCGAGGTCCTCTTGCAGGTCCTGTTTGTGCTGCCGCAGTAATTTTACCTAAAGGTGAAATAATAGAGGGAGTAAATGACTCGAAAAAACTGACAGAAAAAAAGCGTGAGGCGCTTTATGATGTGATAAAAGAAAAGGCTGTTGCCTATTCAATAGCCTTTGCAACAGTTGAAGAAATTGAAGAAATGAATATTCTCAATGCCACAATGCTTGCAATGAAAAGGGCAGTTGTGGGTCTTGATGTTCCGGCTGACTTCGCAATGATTGACGGTAACAAGATTCCTGACCTTAATATCCCTGCAGAATATGTAATAAAGGGCGACGCCAACTCTATGTCAATAGCCGCTGCCTCCATACTTGCTAAAGTAACAAGGGACAGACTTTGTGCCGATTATGACAAGGAATATCCCCAGTACGGTTTTGCAAAGCACAAAGGATACGGAACAAAACTCCATAGAGAAATGATTTTAAAATACGGTCCATGCAAAATACATAGAATGAGTTTTCTTAAAAAGTTGCTTAACAATGGATAAGTCTGACAAAAAGGTAATAGGTAACTTTGGGGAAAAGCAGGCGCAGAAATATTTACAGAAAAATAAATATAAAGTTGTAGCCACAAATTACAGAAAAAAGTATGGCGAAATTGACATTGTTGCCGAAAAAGACAATTATATAGTTTTTGTAGAAGTTAAAACAAGGAGCGAAAATTCCCGTTATGCCCCTGTATATGCAGTAAATAAATCAAAACAGACAAAGCTAATGAAAACAGCCTACCTGTACCTAAAGGAATATCCTTCAAACAAAAACATAAGATTTGACATAATAGAAATAATCTACATCGGTAACAAAGTTAAAAGCGTAAACCACATTAAAAATGCTTTTATTCAGGGAGGTAACTATGGAAGTTTTTGATTTACATTGTGATACCTTGTATAAATCAATGATGAATAACCAGCCCATAGATTCAAAGGGTTATGAATTCAGACTTGAAGATTTATATTCATCATCTCGGTGGAAACAATGTATGGCTGTATGGACCCCCGATGATGTGTCAGAACTTCCAAAGGAATTCCGGGATAAATCTTTAATTGAGTATTTTGTTGCATCAGCAGAAAAACTTATAAGGGAATGTAAAAGGCTTAATATTCCATTTAACGATTCAAAAGCAGATAAATCTCTATTGCTCACAATAGAAAATTCCTCAATATTAGAAAATGATTTATCAAATATAGATATTTTACAAAAGTATGGCGTAAAAATTGCAACCTTAACCTGGAACGACCACAACTGCATAGGTGACGGTGCAACAGTGAATAATCCAAAGGGTGCAACCGATTTCGGAAAAAGTGTAATTAGGGAATATATCAAAAGAAACATAGCAATAGACATTTCCCACACAAGTGATGCACTTTTCTATGACATTGCAAGTGAAAATCCAGAGTATATCCTTGCAACACATTCAAATTCAAGAAAAGTTTGCAACAATAAGCGAAATCTTACTGATGAACAGTTTTGCTACATAAGGGACAGGGGAGGAATTGTGGGAATAAACCTCCATAAGGATTTCCTTAATAATGACGGTAACCCCGAAATTAAGGATATTCTAAACCACATATACCACTTCTTGTCGTTAGGTGGAGAGGATGTTATTGCCCTTGGAACTGACTTTGACGGTGCTGATATTATAGAAGAAATACCCTCAAGCAAGTATTTTTACAGGTTATATAATTCTTTAATAGAAAATAACTTCGAAAAATCCATAGTTGATAAGATTTTTTACAAAAATGCACTTGAATTTTATGATAAACTTTGACATTTGACTTATTATAGTGTAGAATGATAAATCGGTAATATGTACTGAAAGGAAGATAGAAATGTTATATAACAGTACTGAAAATAAGAATGAAGTGGTTTCTGCCGCACAGGCTATTTCTCAAGGAATAAGCAAAGACGGTGGTCTTTTTGTACCTCAGGAGTTACCACAGTACAATCTGGACACAATCAAATCCTTGCTTCCATTGTCCTACAACGAAAGGGCAAAGTTTGTTTTTGCTGATTTTCTTTCTGATTTTACAGAAGAGGAAATTGCAGACTGTGTTGACAGTGCCTACACAAAAGAAAAGTTCGGTTCAGATTGTCCTGCTCCTCTTGTTAGCAAAAAGTACAATGGTAATGACATCAACATTATGGAGCTTTGGCATGGACCTACCTGTGCTTTTAAGGATATGGCTTTGCAGATTCTTCCTCATTTCCTTACAAAGTCACTTAAGAAAAAGTATGACGAAAAAACAGCTGTTATACTTGTTGCAACATCTGGTGATACCGGCAAGGCAGCACTTGAAGGATTTAAGGATGTTGACAACACAAAGATGATTGTCTTCTATCCAGAGGATGGCGTTTCTCCAATGCAAAAACGCCAGATGAACACACAAAAGGGTAACAATGTAAATGTTTGCGCAATCAAGGGCAACTTTGACGACGCTCAAACAGGAGTTAAGAAAATCTTTACAACAGAAGAAATTGTAAAGCTCCTTAACGACAACAATATGCTGTTCAGCTCTGCAAACTCCATCAACTGGGGCAGACTCCTTCCGCAAATTGTATATTATGTTTCAGCCTACTGCGACCTTGTTAACGACAACAAGATTAATTTAGGTGACAAAATCAATGTAGTAGTTCCAACAGGTAACTTCGGCAACATTCTTGCCGCATATTACGCCTGTTGTATGGGGCTTCCAATTAACAAATTCATCTGTGCATCCAACAAGAACAATGTTTTAACAGACTTTATCAACACAGGAGTTTACGACAAGAACAGACAGTTCTACGCAACTGCTTCTCCATCAATGGATATTCTCGTTTCCAGCAACCTTGAAAGACTTCTGTATATGTTCTCCGATTGTGACGATAAACTTGTTGCAACATGGATGAATCAGCTTAAAACGACAGGTAAGTACGAGGTTACACCGGAAGTTAAAGAAAAGATTACATCTCAGTTCTTTGGCGGTTACTGTGACGATGACAGCACCAAAGCAACAATTAAAAAGTTGTTTGAGGACGAAAAGTACCTATGCGATACTCATACATCAGTTGCTATCAATGTTTACAACCAGTATGTAGAAAAAACAGGGGACAAAACTCCTGTTGTTATTGCATCAACTGCAAGTCCATACAAGTTCAGCCACTCTGTTCTTGAGGCTGTTGCACCTGAACTTATCTGTGACGACGAATTTGAAATGGTTGAAAGACTCAACAAGGTTAGTGGTGCAGATGTTCCAAAACCTATTGCAGAACTTCAAAATCTGGATGTACGCTTTAAGAATGTTACAGAGGCAGACAAAATGCCTGAGTATGTAAAAAATACTTTAGGAATCTAATATGTCTTTGTTTTGTATAGCAGACCTTCACCTGTCCCTTGGGAATGACAAGCCAATGGATATTTTCAATGGTTGGCAGGATTACACAAATCGAATTCTTAACAATTGGAACAGTATTGTAAAGGATGAAGATACTGTTGTGGTTGCCGGTGACATAAGCTGGGCAATGAAACTGGAAGACTGCTTTAATGACTTTGATTTTATCAATAACAAGCTAAAGGGTAATAAAATCCTGCTGAAAGGAAACCACGACTATTGGTGGGGAACAAAAAGGAAGATTGACACTTACCTTGAAGAAAACGGATTTGATAAAATTAAGATTTTGTTTAACAATTCCTACACAGTAGGTAATTATAATATCTGCGGAACACGTGGATGGAATTTAGAAATAGACAGCGAAGAGGACGAAAAAATCCTCAATAGAGAGCTTGGCAGGCTCAAGCTTTCTTTGGATAGTGTTGATAATGACAAAGAAACAATCGTTTTCCTTCATTATCCACCGGTTTATGGTACTCAACGATGTCAGGAAATTTTTGAAACACTACATAACTACAACATAAAAAAATGCTACTATGGTCATCTTCATGGTCAAAAAATCATCAAGTATTCCTATAACGGAGACTATGAAGGGATTAACCTTAAGCTAATATCAACAGATTCCGTATCTTTTACACCTGTGTTAATCGGTTAATTTTTTAACAAAAAAGTACGTAAAAAGTATGGAAATTATCTGTTTAGTATGTTATAATTGTTCAGTTATTTAGTTAATTACAGGAGGAAATTAATTATGAGTTTAAAAAATTCTACTAAGACTAAAGAAAATACTTATGAGGTTGAAGTATCTGTTGATGCTGAAACTTTTGCAAAAGCTTGTAACAAAGCTTACAAAAAGCAGGTTAAGAACATCAATGTTCCAGGCTTCAGAAAGGGTAAGGCTCCTAAGTCAATCATTGAGAAGATGTATGGCGAAGGCGTATTCTACGAGGATGCTATGCAGGATTGCTACCCAGAAGCACTTGATGATGCTGCTAAAGAGGCAGAGCTTAATGTAATTGCTGTTGATTCCCTTGAAGCTATCGACGCATCAAAGGATGGTTTTACATTCAAGGCAACTGTTATCACATATCCTGTAATTGACATCAACGATTATAAGGGCATCACAGTTACAAAGAAGTCAACAAGAGTAACAAAGAAGCTTATCGACGAAGAAATCGAAAAAGTTCGTGATAGAAACAGCAGAATGGTTACTGTTGAAGACGGTGAAGTAGTTGACGGCGATATGGTTGTTATTGACTTTGAGGGTATGAAGGATGGCGAACCATTTGAAGGTGGTAAGGCAGAGAACTACAACCTCAAGATTGGTTCCGGCAACTTTATCCCGGGTTTTGAAGAGCAGATTATCGGTCATAAGACTGGCGAAGAGTTTACAATTTCCGTAAAATTCCCAGAGGATTATCAGGCAGAAGAGCTTAAGGGTGCCGACGCTGAATTTAAGATTAACCTTCACGAAATCAAGAGAAAAGAACTTCCAGAGCTTGACGATGAGTTTGTAAAGGATGTTAGCGACAAGGAAACTCTTGACGAATACAAGGAAGAGGTTAAGGAAACTGTTAAGAAGCGTCTTGAAGAAGAGCAGAAGAAGGACATCGAAGACCAGGTTATCACAAAGCTTTGTGATTCTGTTGAGGGTGAAATTCCGGAGCAGATGTATGACAACGCTGTTAACGAGATGATTCAGGAATTTGATATGCGTCTCAGAAGCCAGGGTATGGACTTCAACACATATATGCAGTATATGGGTGCAACTCCTGATACAATCAAAGAGATGTACAGACCTGACGCTGAGAGAAGAGTTAAGCTAAGACTTGCCCTCGAGAAGATTGCTGAAAAGGAAAACTTTGAAATCACTTCTGAAGAGCTTGACGCTGAGTACAACCGTCTTGCTGAGCAGTATAAGATGGATGTTGAAGAGGTTAAGAAGGCTATTAACGACGAGTCCCTCTCAGCAGACCTGAAATCACAAAAGGCTATGGATTTTGCTGTTGATAACACTAAGACAGAGAGCAAAAAAGCAAGCGAAGCAAAGTCCGAAGAATAATTTGAATATTTTAATAACTAAGTGTCTATGATTAATATGAAAGGATTGGTAGTATATGGCATTAGTACCTTATGTAGTAGAGCAGACAAATAGGGGCGAGCGTTCCTATGATATCTTTTCAAGACTTTTAAATGACAGAATCATTATGCTTACAGAAGAAGTTAACAATCAAACTGCAAGCCTTGTTGTTGCACAGCTTTTGTACCTTGAAGGACAGGACCCAACAAAGGACATCAGTCTCTACATCAACAGCCCTGGTGGCTCTGTAACTGATGGTATGTCAATATATGACACTATGAACTATATTAAGTGCGATGTTTCAACAATCTGTATGGGTATGGCGGCTTCTATGGGAGCATTCCTCCTTTCAGCCGGAACAAAGGGCAAGAGATATGCTCTTCCTAACAGTGATATTATGATTCACCAGCCAAGTGGCGGCGCACAGGGTCAGGCAACTGATATGCTTATTCACACACAGCATATCATTGACACAAAAAAGAAACTTAATGAGATTTTGGCAGCTAATACAGGTCAGCCATATGATGTAATTGCCAAGGATACAGAAAGAGATAACTTTATGACAGCCCAAGAGGCTCTTGAATACGGCTTGATTGATAAGGTTATCACTAACAGATAAGGGGTAAATAAGCAATGCCTAAGGACGAGAAAGAGATTTACTGTTCATTTTGCGGTAAACCGCAGGAGATGGTTGGACGTCTTATTTCAGGAAACGGTGTGTATATCTGCGACCAGTGCGTAGATTTGTGTATGTCAATACTGGAGGACGGTATTGACCCACAACCAAATCGCAAAAACAAAATAGAAGCACCTACACTTCTCAAACCGCAGGAAATAAAGGAAGTCCTTGACCAGTATGTTATAGGACAAGACAGGGCAAAGGTTACTCTCAGCGTAGCGGTTTATAATCACTACAAGCGTGTGTTCTCAAATGACGAGGATGTTGAATTTTCTAAGAGTAATGTTCTTCTGTTGGGTCCAACCGGTGTGGGTAAGACACTTCTTGCTCAGACATTGGCTAAAACTCTTGACGTTCCTTTTGCTATTGCTGATGCCACTACTTTGACAGAGGCCGGATATGTTGGCGAAGATGTAGAAAATATTTTGCTCAAACTTATCCAGGCAGCTGACTATGATATAGAAAAGGCTGAACGAGGCATTATCTATATCGACGAAATTGATAAAATAGCCCGCAAATCCGAAAATCCATCAATTACAAGGGATGTAAGCGGAGAGGGCGTTCAGCAGGCTTTGCTGAAGATTATTGAAGGTACTGTTTCAAATGTTCCTCCACAGGGCGGAAGAAAGCACCCACAGCAGGACTTTCTCCAGATAAACACAAAGAACATTCTGTTTATTTGCGGAGGAGCCTTTGACGGACTTGAAAAAACTGTTGAAAAAAGGATTAACTCTTCTTCTCTTGGATTTGGCGCTAATGTGAGAAGTCGCAAGGAGCTTGACAGCACTGACTGGATGAGCGAGGTTGTTGCTCACGACCTTGTTAAGTTTGGCATAATTCCAGAACTTGTTGGTCGTATTCCTGTAATTACTTCATTATCAGGTCTTGATGAAAATGCACTTGTGAGAATACTAACAGAGCCAAAGAACTCAATTATCAACCAGTATAAAAAGCTGTTTGAACTTGATGATGTTGAGCTTACGTTTACTGATGATGCACTCCATGCTATTGCTGTGATTGCAAAGGAGCAAAACACAGGTGCAAGAGGTCTGCGTGGAATTTTGGAAAATGTTCTCACAGACCTTATGTTTACAACTCCATCTGACGAAACAATAACTAAAATTACAATCACCGAAGATGTTGTAAATAACGGAGCCGAACCGGAGATTGTAAGAGGCAGAAAGAAGAAACCTCTTGCTATCCAAGATGAGAAATCTGAAACAACAGCTTAAATAAAAATATAGTAGCTGTACTTTTTAGTACAGCTATTTTTGGTCAAAGGAAACTTATGGAAGAAATAACTAATGTAAAGGAATTGCCTGTTCTGCCCCTTAGGGGATTAGTAATATTTCCCGAGATGATTCTCCATTTTGATGTGGGAAGAAAAAGAAGTAAGGCTGCTATTAATGCAGCAATGAGCAAAGAACAGGAAATTTTTATATCAGCGCAAAAAGACCCATCAGTAAATACTCCCGCTTTATCAGATATTTACAAAATCGGTACTGTTTGCAAAATAACTCAAATTGTAAATACCAAGGATGACATCATCCGTGTTACTATACAAGGCAAAAGCCGTGCGTTTATCTCTGAGGTTACCTCTGATACTCCATGTATTTTTGCAAAAATTACAGAAGTTCCAAAGAGTGAGCCTAATAATACTGTAAGAGAGTCTGCCCTTGTGAGAGCAACTAAGAGCATATTTGATAAATACATTGAGCTTTCACCTAATTTTTCACCTGAATATATTTACAAGGTTAGTATGTGTAATGACCCATCAGAAATTGCTGATTACATTGCAGGTAATATAATTCTGGATTTTGTCAACAAGCAGATGATTCTTGAGGAATTGGACACAGAAAAACGCCTTGAGTTACTTATAGAAATTTTATCTGATGAGCTTAATATAATTGAGGTAGAAACTGATATTGTAGAAAAGGCCAGGGCAAAAATTGAACAAAGCCAAAGAGAATATCTTCTTCGTGAGCAACTTAGCGTAATTCAAGAGGAGCTTGGTGAAGATGATAATCCAATGAGCGAGGCTGAACAGTACATTGAGAAAATTCAAAAACTAGATTTATCAAAAGAAGTTTCTGAACCTTTGCTTAAGGAATGCTCTCGACTAAAAAAGATGTCATCAGGCAGTCAAGAAGCTAATGTTGTCAGAAATTATCTTGATGTTGTACTTGAATTACCTTGGAATGTATATACAAAAGAAAATATCAATATTAAAAAAGCAAGAACTGCCCTTGACAACAACCACTATGGTATGGATAAGGTAAAAGATAGAATAATAGAACAGCTTGCAGTAAGAAAGCTAAATCCTGATGGAAATGCCAACATTATTTGTCTTGTTGGCCCTCCGGGTGTGGGCAAAACATCTATAGCACAGTCAGTTGCAAAGGCTATTAACCGGAACTGCTCACGCATTGCCCTTGGCGGTGTTAAGGACGAAGCTGAAATCCGTGGCCACAGAAAGACATACATTGGCTCAATGCCCGGACGAATTATTAATTCAATAAAAAGTGCCGGAAGTTGTAACCCACTTATTATTCTTGACGAGGTAGATAAGCTGGGTAACGACTACAAGGGCGACCCAACATCAGCACTTCTTGAAGTACTTGACAGCGAGCAAAACAGCAAATTTGTTGACCACTACATTGAAGTTCCCTTTGATTTATCAAAGGTTATGTTTATAACAACAGCCAACGATTTATCCCAAATCCCAGAACCACTAAGGGACAGAATGGATGTCATTGAATTGCCCTCCTATACAAGGGAAGAGAAGTTTAATATCGCAAAGAAACACCTAGTAAAAAAACAGCTTGAAGCAAACGGTCTTACAAAGGATAACTTTAAGATTTCAAATAAGGGTATTTATGCTATCATTGATTCATACACAAGAGAAGCAGGAGTTCGTAATCTTGAAAGAACTATTGCAACCCTTATGCGAAAAGCTGCAGTAAAAATCCTTGAGGATGAGGAACTGGTCGTAAAAATTACAGATAAAAATATTAGTGAATACCTTGGTGCTGTGCGTTATTGTGACGACTTTAAGAGCAGAACTGACGAGGTGGGTGTGGTAAACGGTCTTGCCTGGACTTCTGTGGGAGGAACACTTCTTCCTATTGAAGTCGCTGTAATGAAAGGCAAGGGTAATTTACTCCTGACAGGTTCCCTTGGGGACGTAATGCAGGAATCTGCAAAGGCGGCAATTACCTGTGTAAGAAAGAATCTGGACAAGTATATAGCCAACACCGATTTTTACAAGGACTGCGATATTCACATCCATGCTCCCGAGGGTGCTGTTCCAAAGGACGGTCCTTCTGCCGGTGTAACAATGGCAACAGCAATCTTTTCTGCCTTAACTAAGAAAAAAGTCAGAAGTGATGTTGCTATGACCGGAGAAATCACCTTGAGAGGTAGGGTGATGCCAATAGGCGGACTTAGAGAAAAAAGTATGGCGGCTTATAAAAATGGAATTAAAACAGTTATAATTCCTTTTGAGAATATTAAAGACCTTGAAGAGGTTGACCCTGTAGTTAAGGAAAATGTAAATTTTGTTCCTGTAAAGGATATTACAGAGGTTCTTGAAACTGCTGTAGTTGGGTTCACACCAAATTTACATAAGAGCAAAAAAGCTTCTGTGTCTAATCATTATACCGATGTGGTCAGACAGTAGGAGGTAAGGATATGACAACTTTTAATAAGGCTGAATTTCAGTTTGCCTGCGGAACAAGCCGGCAATTACCTCCATCAGAAAAGCCGGAAGTAATTTTTTCAGGCAAGAGTAATGTTGGTAAATCATCCCTCATTAATAAGTTATGCGGGCGAAAGGCTTTGGCTCGAACAAGCTCAAAGCCGGGAAAAACAGCAACAATCAACTTCTTTGATGTTGACAACTTTCATCTTGTTGATTTGCCGGGGTATGGATATGCAAAGGTGAGCAAGGCAGAAAAACAGCGTTGGTCAGAGCTTATGGAGGGTTACTTTGACCAGGAAAGGGCATTTTGCCTTGTGGTACAGCTTCTTGATATGAGGCATATGCCTACACAGGACGACATTGGTATGATAAACTTTCTCTACGAAAGCGGACTTCCTTATATTGTAGTTCTTACAAAAATGGACAAGCTAAAAAAATCAGAGAAAGAAAAACAGCTAATTAAGATAGGGGAAACCCTTAAGGGGTTTGAAAATACAAGGATTTTTCCTTTTTCAGCACAGACAGGAGAGGGAGCCGATGCCATTATCGGAGCTATTGAAGAATGTGTTGAGGAGTATTTAAAGGAGTCAGAGGAGGAATAAAAATGGAAAAGAGGCCATTTCTATCACTTGAACAAGCAAAGGATATTATTAAGGATATTCCAACACCCTTTCATATCTATGACGAAAAGGGTATAAGAGAAAACGCAAGAGCACTTAACAAGGCATTTAGCTGGAACAAGGGCTTTAAGGAGTACTTTGCCGTTAAGGCAACTCCAAACCCATACCTTATGCAGATTTTAAAGGAAGAGGGTTGCGGTATGGACTGCTCCTCCTACACAGAGCTTTTGCTTTGCGAATCCTGTGGTATTACAGGTAGTGACATTATGTTCAGTTCAAATGTAACACCTGTACAGGATATGAAGAAAGCCTATGAGCTTGGAGCAAATATCAATCTTGACGACTACACTCATGTTGAGTTTCTAAAGAAAACCTGCGGTGTTCCAAAGAGAATTTGTTGCAGATACAACCCAGGTGGAGTATTTGAGCTTTCTGCCAGTAAAGAGGGCGTACAGGTAATGGATACTCCCGGCGACTCAAAGTACGGTATGACCGAAGAACAAATGGAAAAGGCATTTGTTGAGTTGAAAGAGGCAGGAGCAGAGGAATTTGGTATTCACGCATTCCTTGCCTCTAACACAGTTTCCAACGATTACTATCCTGAGCTTGCCGGAATACTCTTTAAGCTTGCAGTAAGACTTCAAAAGAAGACAGGAGTTCACATTAAGTTTATCAACCTTTCCGGCGGTGTTGGAGTTGACTACCGCCCTGAACAGCCAAAGAACGATATTGCAGTAATCGGCGATGGCGTTAGAAAGAAGTTTGAAGAAATCCTTGTCCCTGAAGGAATGGGCGATGTAGAAATCTACACAGAGCTTGGAAGATATATGTTAGCACCATATGGTGCTTTGATTGCAACTGCAATCCACGAAAAGCACATCTACAAGGAATACATAGGTCTTGATGCATGTGCCGCTAACCTTATGCGTCCGGCTATGTACGGCTCGTATCACCATATCACAGTCCTTGGCAAAGAGAATCAGCCCTGTGACCACAAGTACGACATCACAGGCGGTCTTTGCGAAAACAACGACAAGTTCGCCATAGACAGAATGTTGCCAAAGATTGATATGGGTGACATTGTATATATTCACGATGCAGGAGCACACGGTTTTTCAATGGGATATAACTACAACGGAAAGCTGAGAAGTGCTGAGGTTCTCCTTAAGGAGGACGGTTCTCACAAGCTGATTAGAAGAGCAGAAACACCAAGCGACTACTTCGCAACATTCGATTTTTCCGATTTTAATCTGCCAAAGGAATAATGATT
>JBJEPA010000309.1:0-3082 GCA_051880995.1 Ruminococcus sp. | reverse complement strand
ATAAGTTGATGATGATTTATCAAAAATATTACAACTTATATTTTCACTGTTTGTTGTTACAAAATCCAGCGCATAGGTGCCGTCAGACTGAGGAGCGAGGAAAGTATCAATACTGCTCCATCCGTGATAAGTGCTGTTGTAGTAGCAGAGTGCATAATGCTCATCATCGGTTACCGGATTTGTAGTTGTAGGAGGAACTGTGGGCTGGACTTCCGATGTAAAGTTGAAATTATTGACATTAAACTTGCCATTGCTTGAAGTACCGTCAAGGCTAAAGCAATTAAACTCATAGGTACTGAGGGCAAGGTCAATTGTCTGGTCAGAACCGTTATTGAAAATCAGGCTTGTAAACTGACCTGCATAATCAAATTTTACGCCGTAAACATCGTGACCATAGTTTGTGCCAACCTTCTGTATCGCTACTCCTGGCCAAGCTGCATTTGTTGAAGAGCCTTTCCATGCGTAACAGTTTACTGTTGCCCAATCTTTTGTGTTTTCAAAGTAATAGGTATCGCCTATTATATAAACCTGTGGGTATCCAATATGCAGGGCAACGGTATTCAGCTCAGTGCTGAGTCTTGCAAATTCAGCAATTACTTCACTCTCGTTATCAACAGAAGTTGTATCCTTGTATCTGTAATAATACTTTTTCAGGCTTTGATACTGGTCATAGGAAGCAAATGTATATTTCTCCTCCAATTCCTGTTTAATCCCATTGAGTGTTTCAGCAAGAGTTGAGGCGGTTGATTCATTATTTGAACCAACGCTTTCCAATGATTTACTGCTGTTTGACGAAGGAGTAAATTCACTAATGAATTTGGTAACATATTTTTGTATTTTAGTTGCATCAATAATACAAACCCTATTGTCATCATCAACATCGGCAAGTTCAAGCTGTTTGTCTGTCAACGTAATAAATCTGGAAATATATCGCTGAACTACAGTGGCATCTTGTATGTTAATAAATCCGTCCATATTAACATCACCCAGTTCATAGGTTACCGGAACAGTGGTCCCTGGCTCTGTTGTAGCTTCAGTTGTTTCGGTAATAGATACTGTTGTAGGCTCAGTTGATTCCGTTGTAGGCTCTGTTGATTCTGTTGTAGGCTCGGTTGATTCTGTTGTAGGTTCTGTTGATTCTGTTGTAGGTTCTGTCGATTCTGTTGTAGGCTCAGTTGATTCCGTTGTAGGTTCTGTTGATTCTGTTGTAGGTTCTGTTGATTCAGTTGTAGGCTCTGTCGATTCCGTTGTAGGCATGGTTGTTGTTTCTGTTGGGTTAGTAGGGTCTGTAACAGGGTTATAATCCCAAACTGATGCAGTTACAGGAACCTTTTTGCTACTTGTTGTGGAAGCAGGAGTAAAGAAATTATTAGTTCCGTCAAGTGTAATGTCAGAGGTTTGATAGCCGTTATTTGCATTATTCCAGATTATATTTTCGTGTTTTGCCGGAATATCACAATAGTAAAGATCTACACCCTCTTCACTTGTACCATAATAGGTTGCTGCGTAACCCGGCCAAGCACAGGTTGTTGTATCACCACTTGCCCAGCTATAGCAATCAACAAATTGCCATTTAAGAGTATTGGCAAAATAAAATCTTTGTGTATCAATTCCATCAGGTAAGGTTGAACCTGTAACTCCTGTTGCTTCTGTTGCACTTTGAGTAGTTACCTCTACAGTTGGATTTGTGACATCAGGATTTGTATTTCTTGAACCGTTCATAATGTAGCAATACTCTGGATAGATAAGCTCGTCAGTCAGGTTTGCTCCGTAGTAAACCACCTGATTTTCATAGGTTTCAACATAATAACCCTGGGAATTAAAGCCCATGCCACTATTATAGTTAAGTGAGCTTTCTGTCTCTGATGCCCATGTTGACCCTGCAACAGCCGGATTATGTATCATATTACAGGCTGTTCCATTCTCGTTGGAATAGTTATATCCCATTGTGAAATCTTCGTGTGTATGACCTGACATCCAGATGAGGTCAGGATATTTAATAAGCATTGATTTAAACTTAACAGTTGAAATGAAGTTTTCACTCAAATGTGCCTTGTAATAAGGGTTGCTCATCCTATCGCCTGCGCCAAAGCCATTGATTGGCGAATGCTCGATAATATAAATATTTACGCCTGTTCCGTAGTATGTGTTCAAGAGATTTTCAACCCAAGTAATTTGCTCATCTGAAAATTCATCACAACTGCTTGGATTGGAGTCGTTTTCAAGTGCCATAAAGATGAAAATATCACCTGTACTCTGTTCTGTAACATAGTAGTAAGGCTTGTTGGCATCATAGTTTGCTATGGTGTTGTCTGTGCCTGATGCTCTTACAAAGGACTTAATACCTGTACTTACACCGCAACGCATATCGTGGTTGCCGTCAGACTCCCAAACAGGATTGACATAATCCGAGTCAGCCAAAGCCTTTTCATATACCGCCCATTCGCCGTCAGGACCTGATGCATTAGTTACCATATCACCGGAGGACACGATAAAATCAGTACCCTTATCAGTTGCAAATTTAAGTGCCTGTTTCCAGTTCCTTTCCGCATTCACATAATATCCGTTTACATCAATATGAACATCGGAGTAGGAATTAAAGCTGTACAAAAGCTTGCCTGAGCCGGTACTAAACTGCTTGTCAGCCGGAATATCATAAACTGAAACGGCATTTGAAACAGTTAAGTCTGTTTTGTTAGTTACCGCAATAAGCTTTGTGGCGTTGGCAGGAATGGCGGTGTGGTCCTTAAACTCAAATGAAGCCGATTGACCATTTTCAATTTTAAACTCGTCAATTGGATAATATCCGTCAAGAGCTTTTGTGTCATCTGCCCAGTAAAGATAATATGTTCCGTCAGTGTCGGATGAAAGTGTTATCCTTCCCTGTGCATAGCCGGCTTTATTAGCATCTTTACCGCTGAAAACATAGTCAATATTTGTTCCCTCATTGGCAGAAATGGTAAAAGGCAATGATATTATCATCGACATAACCATCATAACCGTCAGTAGATATGACATTGATTTAATAGCAAATTTATTCGCTTTTTTCATAATTCCACATCCTTATTTTAAATAAAATTAA
>JBJEPA010000308.1:0-13530 GCA_051880995.1 Ruminococcus sp. | reverse complement strand
TGAAACAGGTGAAACATACACCTACAGCGTATATGGTGTGACAGCGGACAACGAAAAGACAGGTGTTGCGAAGGTTCAGGTAACACCACAGCCAATTCAGTTTACAGATATTACAACATCCCATAGTCAGAATACAATTTCTGAGCTTGACGGTGTTATCACAGTGAATGCCGTGAACAATTCAAACGGCTATACCCTTGAGGGCGAACCGGTAAGCGGTAAATTGTACTATATAGACAACGACAAGAGGGTATTTATCGGCAAATCAACCCTTACTGTTGGTGAAAAGCTTCAGTTCAATGTAAACTGGGATGTAAAGGATGTTCCTGCCGGTGAATATGATGTTGTGTTTGTATATACCGACCCTGACGGCTATGAGTCGGAAACAACAGGCAAGGTTCGTGTTGACAAGAGTATGCCTGAAAAGATTGTAAATGTATTTGCTGTTGGCGACTACAACAGCATACTTGTGTCATGGGCACAGTCAAGCGAGGTTGACAGCAAGATTTACAAGATTTACAGAAAGTCAGAAGTGGATACAGACTTTTCACTTATTGCAACAATCAAAAACAGAACAACCCTGAGCTATACTGACACAAATGTTAAGAAGGACAGACTCTACTATTACTATGTAATTACAGAGAACAGCTTTGGCCTACAAAGCGAGCCCTCAGATGAGGCTGTTGCAATGCGTGCTGTTGATACAGAGGCGCCTATTGTTACCAAAATCATTCCAAGCTCCTACAGCTTTATCAACGGAAGTCAAGTCATCAAGGTAGAGGCAACAGATAACCTTATGTTGGGAAGTGCAAAGCTTTACTATAGCCTTGATGAAGAAAACTGGACATTAATTGACAGCTGTACATCATCACCTTTCAGCTTTACCTTTAACACAACCTCTCTTGAGGACGGCGAGGTTTATGTAAAGGCAGTTGTCTATGATGCACAGGGCAACGAAAGTGAAGGCAAGGTTGCTGTTTACAAGGTTGATAATTCCGGACCTTCAGCAGTAAGAAATCTTGTAATAAGCTCGGTTCTTGCCTCTAAGGCAACCCTAAAGTGGCAGGAGCCCGCTTCAGGCGATGCAGTAAGCTATGTTTTGGAGCAAAAGCTTTCAAACGGAAACTTCAAGGTGATTCAGTCCGGCATTACAACTAACGGCTTTGTTATTGAGGGGCTTAAGCCTCAGTCATCATATACCTACAGAGTTGCAGCAGTTGACGCTATGGGCAATATGGGTGAGTATTCAGAGGAGATTATAGTGAGTACAGATGTTGATACACAGGCTCCTGTAATCACTGCACTTTCTCCATCGGCAAGCAGAAGAAATTCAACAATCAATTTCAGCGCATCAGCCGGTGACGACTACGGTGTAAAGTCACTTGCTATACAGATATCTACAAATAAAACAGACTGGGAAACACTCTCCTCTGCCAACTTCTCCAATGTGAGCAAGACAGTTTCCTACAGCTTTAATGTTGATGTTGACAAGTTTGATGACGGAAGTATATATGTTAGGGCAGTTGCAACTGACTTCTCAGGAAATGTAAGTGATATGTCGGAAACTGCACCATTTGTTGAATATGTTATTGACAAAACCGCCCCTGATTCTCCAAGAGATTTAGTGGCAGCCGGTGGAGAGGACTATATCTATCTCAGCTGGGTACAGGGGGATGAAAGTGACCTCAGTACATATTCTGTGTATCGTTCAATAGACGAGAATGAAGGCTATATCCAGCTTGCTTCAGGACTAAAAAACATAAGCTACTATGATACAACAGCCAAGAGAAATACAACCTATTACTACAAGATTGCAGCATTAGACACCCTGGGCAATGTAAGTAAATTCTCAAATGTTGTAAAGGCAAAGGTTGCTGACGATGTTACACCTCCTGAGGTTGTAAGCATTACACCTGACAATAATTCAAGTATCAGCAAGTCTTACCACACAGTATCAGCCCTTGTTAAGGACAACAGCTGTGTTGACAGCGTAACCTTTGAATATAAGGTTAACAGCGGTAGCTATAAGGTGTTTAAAACCGTGACAAATATCGGCAATTACTATGCAACAGTAGATGCTGATATCCCTCTTACAGGCATTAAGGAAAATGACAAGGTTTATGTGAGAGTATGCTGTAAGGACATAACAGGTCTTAAGTCGGGTTACAGCAAAGAATACTCCTACACCTATGACGAGTCTGCTCCAGCAATTAACAATTTAACAGCCTCAATTGAAAAGAATACTGTAAATATCAGCTGGAGCGACAATAAGGAAAATGATATTGCAGGCTTTAAGGTTTACCGTATTTACAATAACGGAAGTGAGGTTTATATCGGTGCAGTAGGTGTTTCAGCTTCTCACAGCTATAATTTCACAGACAGCCTTAAAAACCTTGCAGAGGGCAGTTATACCTACAAGGTATATTCCTTTGATGAGGGCGGTAACAGTATTTCTGCCTTGTCAGAGCCTGTAACATACAAAAAGCAGTCATCGGAGATAGAAAACTCTGCTCCTAATGCTGTAATAAACGGTATGAATATTATGCAGGTTGGAGTTGAAGAAATATTTGACGCTTACTCTTCAACAGATGATGACAGCATTGTTTCCTACAAATGGGACTTTGGCGACGGCACATCATCAAATGATATTCAGGCTGTTAAGAAATACAGTGTTGCTGGTGAATATACAGTAACACTTACAGTTACAGATAGCTTTGGCAAAACAGGAAAAGCAACTTTTGCTGTCACAGTAAAGCAGAGAGAAACCATTGGTAAAATCAAGGTTAAGGTTGTTGATGACAACGGTAAGCTGATGCAGAATGCACCTGTTTACTATAACCTTGGCGAAAGTGGACAGCAGATTGTTTATACTGATTCTACGGGTATGGCTGAACGATACCTGAATGAAGGCACATCAAATATCGGATGCTATATGTCAGGTTATCTGCCGGCTAAAAAGGAGGTTACTGTTCTACCAAACGCAACAAGAACAATAACCCTCACCCTGATAAAGGAGGAGCTTGTAACCGGTAAATTTGAGGTTACAAGGATGACCTTCAACGAAATTGTTGACTCAGGTGTTGATGTTTATGACCCTGCCAACCAAAATGTATTCTCAGTTGAGGTTACACTCAGGTTTGGTGAAGAAGAGGTTCCTGTAAAATACATCAGAAACGAAAAGAAAATCATCAAATATGTGGTCAATCCGTCAAAGCCCGGTGAGCCTGACCCGGAACCTGAGAAAAAGACAGGCCCCGGCTCAAGCATAAAGCATATTGAATTTATTTCTAACAGCAAAAATGAAGAGTTTATTGCTATTCTGAGATTTGATGCAAAGGCAAAGGCACTAAAGGAATTCTTTGATGTAAAGCTTTACATCGTAAACAATGCCACAAGCGACTTTGTTATCAAAAATAATTCCGTTGACCTTGATGTTCCCGACGGACTTACAATGATGAAGAATCTTGCCTCAGGCTGGGAAACCGACTCTCATGTTGAGTTTAAGGAAATCCGTGGTCAGCAGACTAAATCCTTTGGTTGGGTGCTCCGTGGTGACAAGGAGGGCGAATACGACCTAAAGGCTGACTATAACGGTATTCTTGATGAATTTAATGAAAATGTAAAAGCAACCTTCAAAACAGACGAACCGATTAATGTTATGGGTATGTCTAACCTTATGTTTGAGGTTGAGGTCGGCAATAAGATTGAGTACAACGCCCTTTACTTTAATATCGGTGTACGCAATGTGGGAGATTACGATTTACTACTTCCTCAAATCGACTTTGACGAAATAGTCCACAACATAACGGCGACAGCACTTAACCTTGACAAGGACGACAAGTATTATGAAGAGGACTTTGATGCAGGTGCTACACTTCTCAATACACGATTTGTTGATGCAGATAACAACAGTACCTACAACTCTGTGCGTGAGGGCATTGACGGTTCGATGTCAAGTGCTAACGAAATGCTTGCACCGGGTGAGGCTATGTTCTATGACTATGTAGCTTACGGCGCTATCCACTATGATAAGGTGGCAGAATTCAAGGGTGCGTCAACTAAGGTGCTTGAAGGAAGAGCAGCCGGTGTAAGTGTTCATGGTATAGATATGAACAAGTACAGCACCAAAAACAGCTCCCTAAAGCTTAAAAATGCTACAAAGCCGGGAACATCAGAGGGTGATGCCTTAGAATATATTATGAATGATGCAAACTTCGTATATGTTCAGAACAGCGACGCTGCAAACAGTGTTGGCGAGGGCATATATGATATGCTGAAATTTATGCTTACCCTTGATTTTGATAAGCTGACAGAAAATGAAAAGCGAAAAGTTATTGACAGCTTTATACTCCAGATGATTACCGATGACGGTATGGAGGATAATATCAACGGACTTGTTGATACAAAGTACATCGGTGCAGTGAAGAATGTACTTTCACTTATGGAGAGTAACTGCAGTAATTATGACTTTGACGGCGACACCACCAAGAAGGAAAAGGTAGTAACCCTGATTACCGATGCCCTTGGTAACACCGATACAATCAGAGAACTTGCAAATGATGCACAGTTTGGCTCTGAAAATGACCTTATCAACAACTTCTATGTAAAGCTTGGACTTGAGGCTGTCGGCGGTGTTTCCCTTGAATTATTCAAGAACAAGATTGTAAACGGCAACCTTGGTATGAACAATAATTCAGAACTCTTCAAGTCACTTTCAAAGGTTGGTTCCTACGGTAGCAAGGGCGTTGAATTCCTTATTGAAAATCCAATCAACGCCTATAATGACGCAACCACTTCACGCTACATATACACACAGCTCAAGGCTTATGCAAGCTCAGAGGAGGCTATACTCCTGCTTAACACACTTATCAGCTACTATACCACCAACGATAAGCTGAAAGACCTTGCACTTTCTGTATGTCCATACACTAGTACGCTTTACACCTTTGGAAACACCAACTACAAAAAGCTGATTTCAGAGGAAGCCGGAAAGCTAAAGGATCAAATTCTTACCGATTCATACAACTTCCAAGTAGAGCTTGCAAGGAATTTTGCAATGGCAACTGCCGATTCTGCCGCAAAGATTGTTGTGGAAAAAGCAATTTCGCAAGCACTGGGCAAGGTTGCATTCTGGTATGAGTTGATTTCTGCAGTATTTGTAGGGGCAGATAACCTCTTTGGTATTGGTGAATATTATGACGCTGCAGATACATTTGCAATAGCCAACTATATCTCCCTTGCAACAGTAACAGGTTTCAGTGCACTCAGCAGTATTTGTGAAACAGGGGATTATAGAGCGATGGCTTCAATCGGTCTGTTTGAAGATATTACAGATGATACTTCAAGCTTTACCGAAGAACAGGCTGCAACCTATGCTATGTATGAGCTTAAATCTCTGTTTAAAATCAGACTTTTAGGTGAACAGTCATTCCTACAGTTTGTGAAGAAGGACAATACCACCATACTTCACGATGATGAAAAGTATGATAAAGAAATAGTAAATAAGCTTAACGCCTACTTTGGTATTTCAGCCGACAATATTGACGGTGTGTTTGACCATATTTACGGAAAAATTCTCCACGCAAGAGATGTAATTTTCAACGGCGAAGCACCGGAAACAATTAAACAGGAGGAGGCTCCGTTAGTTTCTGTTGACTATGAAAATAACTGTACAGAACAGGAATTCAGCGAAGGATTTGAATACTGTTATGCTGACGGAATATGGTATGATTGCACCGGAGGGAAAATTCCTGTAAGAGTCAAGAGCGTTCCAACAGTGCTCAGGGTAAGGGCAAAGTCAGGCAACGGCAACGGCATAGCAGGTAAAATTGCAACAGTAAATGTCCTTGCAAGAAAGAGCCTTTCAAAGACAATTTCTGTAAAATACAGTGACGGCAAATACACTGTTTCAAACCTGAATCCTGATTTGGAATATGAGGCTATTCCTGTTGCTACAAAATATGCCTCAGTTGACTGGAACAACGCCAAAAAGTTCAGCAATGTTAAAACAGCTGAAATAAAAATGTACGAAAGCAATTACCTTGCAATCCGTTCATTGGAGAATAAAGAGTTAGAGCTTGCACCGTCATACATAACATATTACAAGGTGTCAAAGCCAACTCGCCTTTATATCGAAACAGAGGGCGACGGTACTGTAACCCAGTCAAATCCAACCGGTTATTATTTTGTCGGTGACGAAGTAACCCTCACAGCAGAAAAAGACAATGACACAAAGTTCTCAGGTTGGTATATAAACGGCGAAAAAGTAAGCAGTGATGCAACATATATACTGGAAATGGATTACTTTACCTCCATTACAGCCAAGTTTGAGGGTGATGTAAAGACAGAGGCAAACAGTATTACAGTTACTGCTCCTTATGCCGAAAGCACCGAAACATTCTATACCGGCACAAAGGAAAAATTCTCCGCAGTGTTTACACCTGTAAATACATCTGACAAATCAGTTGTATGGAGCTCCAGTGACGACAGCATTGCATCAGTTGACAACAGAGGTATAGTAACCTTTAACAAGGCAGGCAAGGCTGAAATTACAGCCAAAGCTACAAACGGTGTAACAAACAGCTTTACTGTTAATGTTGTTGAAAACAAACTTGAATCCCTAAGGATTGTAAACGACTTTACAGTTAAGTCCTACTATGAGGGTGAAGCCCTTGATAAGGAAGGTCTATCAGTTTTAGGTGTCTATACAGACGGTTCATCAGAATACATCACAGACTATACACTTGGGGGATACACCTCATCAACAGCAGGCGAGAAGAAGGTGTCCATTACAAAGGACGATGTTACCACTTATTCAGTAGTTACTGTAAATCACAATGCAAAGTGGACTGTAAAAACAGAGTCAAGTTGTAAGGTGAACGGTATTTCAGAAAAGGTATGCGACAAGTGTCATGAAGTTGTTGAAACCCGTACACTTCCTCTTGCAAGCCATAACTATGAGTGGACAGTAACAACACCAGCTACCGAAACAACAAATGGCGTATCATCTCATAAGTGTACAGTATGCGGAGAAGTAGAAAGCACAACAGAAATTTCTGCTCATAAGCATAATTTTGTTGATACAAGGGTTGAACCTGACTGTACAACAGACGGTTACATCACAAGTAAATGTTCTGTCTGCGGTGAAACTCACAGAACAACTGCACAGGATGACAAAACTCTAAAGGCAACAGGTCATAAGTACAATGACAAGATAGTTGCACCAACCTGTACTTCTGCCGGATATACACTTCATAAATGTTCACTTTGTGACCACGCTTATATTGACACCTATGTATCCAAGAAGTCACATAATTATGAAACAAGCGTAGTTGAGCCTACCTGTTCATCAGAGGGATATACACAACAGCTTTGTACTGTCTGCGGTGACATCATAAAAACAGATGTTACACAAAAGCTTGAACATATTTATGAAACAGAGAGTGTAACAGCCAACTGTACCCACGGTGACGGAACAAGGTACTACTGTACAGTATGCGGTGAGGATTATGTTGAAGAAACCACACCGGCACTTGGCCACAGCTATAAATCAAGTGTAATTGAGCCAACCTGTACAGAGGATGGATGTATCCTGCACCAGTGTACAAAGTGCGGTGACAGCTACAAGTCAGATATTACAGAAAAGACAGGTCATAACTTTGGCGGTTGGATTGTAAAAACTCCTTCAACACAGGACGCAAAGGGCGTTATGTACCGTTATTGCGTAAACTGCAACGAGGAAGAAACAAAGAGAACAGAAAAATCCGACCACACCCACACACCGGGTGAGTGGCAGACAGTTTCAAATGCTGTTTGCGACAGCTACGGCATTGAGGCTGTGTTCTGTACACAGTGTGATGAAATGCTGGAGGCTAAGATTAGCGAACCCGTTGGTCACCACTACACAACGACTGTTGTTGAGCCAAACTGTACAGATTGCGGTTACACACTTAATAAGTGCGATAATTGCGGTGACAGCTACAAGGAAAACCTTGTTTCTCCAAACGGTCACTCAAATGGTGAATGGGAAATAGAAAAAGCCCCAACCTGTACAGAAACAGGCCTTAAGGTTAAGAGATGTGATGTTTGCGGTGATGTAGTGGAAAGAGAACGACTTGACACAGTTTCCCACACCATTGTAATTGACGAAAAAATTGCCCCATGCTGTACAGAAGAGGGCAAGACAGAGGGCAGTCATTGTTCTGTTTGTAATATGGTGGTTGTACCACAGCAGACAATAGAAAAGACAGAGCATAAAATAGTTACTGACAAAGCGGTTGCTCCTACATACACAAGGACAGGACTTACACAGGGCAGTCATTGTTCACAGTGCGGTGAAGTCTTTGTAGCACAAAAGGTTCTTCCAAAGCTGTTAAGGACGACTGTAAGCCTTACCTCCTACAAGAGTGTACTCTATGTCAAGGGCAGTCAAGTAATCAAAGCAACTGTTAAAAACGGAAAGGGCAAGACAGTATTCAAGTCCTCAAACACAAAAGTTGCAAAGGTTTATTCTAACGGCAGAGTTGTAGCCCTTAAAAACGGCGCAACAAGGATTACGGTTACAAACAACGGAGTAAGCAAATCATTTGTTTTAACTGTAAGGAATCCAAAGCTCAACGCAACAAGCAAAACTCTGAAGGTTAAGAAAACCTTTACACTGAAAATTACCGGTAAAATCGGTACAGCAAAGTTTATTTCAAGCAACAAAAAGGTTGCAACTGTAAACTCAAAGGGTAAAATTACCGCTAAAAAGAAAGGTAATGCTGTAATAACTGTAAAAGTAAACGGCATAACCCTAAGGTGCAAAATTAAAGTAAAGAAATAAACATATACTACTAAAGGGCTATCCAAACGGATAGCCCTTACTTTTGCGTTTATGTAGATTGTCTGTCAATTTTATTTTTCTTCCTTATCACTTTGTATTTTTTGTAGTTTTGCCGAATCAGGACAACGCCAAGCGTTAAAAATAGGAAAGAAAGAGTAATACAGAATGGTGTACCCAAAAAATATTACCGTAATTATTCATTATTAAACTTATAGTTGTTGATTTGTTAGGTTCAAAAAACAGACAAAAGAGATACGAATTCCTGCTCTCTTTTGTCTGTTTAGAAAGGGCTTATAAATTATTCAGAAAATTTCCTTTACCTTGTTATACAACGCATAAGCTACAATCCGGAATTCACCGTTATAGTAAAGTGTATCTACACGACAATAAACGTGAGATTATTCTTCACAGTTGCAGTTACAAAGGTATAATCTCTGCCGAATAATTCTTTTAATATTTCAAGATTTTTTCAAAATCAGTTTTTTCCTCTGTTTACATACTTTGTATGTAAAAGCTTATGTGCTCTGGGCTTGCCTGGAGCGTCAAAAAATTCATCGTAAATTGTCTTGATAATCGGGCTTTCGTCGCTGCATCTGTACTTACACTGCTTATCGTAATCGTAGAGAGCCTTTGAACGGATAGCCTTTAAATCAACATAGTTTCTTACGCTGTCGCTTTGAACAGGCTGACCGCCACCGTTGATACAGCCACCGGGACAAGCCATAATCTCAACCATCTGATAGTCAGCTTCGCCCTTCTTAATCTTCTCAATAAGCTTTCTTGCGTTTCCAAGCCCTGAAGTAACAGCAACCTTTACCTCAATGCCTGCAACGTTGTATTTTGCCTCTCTGATTTCCTCAGGACCTCTTACCTCGGTAAACTCAATCTTTTTGAATGAACCGTCAAGCATTCTTGCTGCAGTACGCAGAGCAGCCTCAAGTACACCGCCTGTTGCACCGAAGATTGCACCGCCACCCGTTGCCTTGTTGAACGGAGCATCGTAGTCCTCGTCATCCATATCCTCAAGCTTGATGCCTGCGCCCTTAATCATCTTTGCAAGTTCTCTTGTAGTGAGTGCTACATCAACATCGTCAAAGTCGAATGTGCGCAGTTCGGGACGAGTAGCCTCAAACTTTTTAGCCGTACATGGAATAACGCTGACAACAAACATCTTTTCGGGGTCAAGATTATATTTCTGAGCATAGTAACTCTTAAGAACTGCGCCGAACATACCCTGAGGAGATTTGCATGTTGAAAGGTGAGGAATCATTTCGGGATAGTAATGCTCAACAAACTTAACCCAACCTGGACAGCAGGAGGTGAACATTGGAAGAGTTTCCTTGCGTGTGATTCTCTCAACAAGCTCATTTGCCTCCTCAAGAATTGTAAGGTCGGCGGTGAAGTCCATATTAAACACCTTGTCAACACCCAGTCTGCGGATTGCAGAAACCATTTTGCCCTCAACATTTGTGCCGATTGGCATACCGAAGCTCTCGCCCAGAGTAGCCTTGATTGACGGAGCAGTGTAGAAAATAACCTGCTTGTCCGGGTCGGAAATAGCGTTCCACACCTCGTCGATTTGGCTCTTTTCGTTAAGCGCACCAACAGGACAACTTACAATACACTGTCCGCAGCCAACGCATGGAGAGTCGCCCAGGCCCTTTTCAAAAGCACAGCCAACATGCACCTTAAAGCCACGCTTGATAGGTCCTATAACCGAAACGCTCTGTACATTCTTGCAGGCAGCAACACAGCGCATACATTGAATACACTTGTTGTTGTCACGCACAATGTAGGGGGACTGGTCGTCAATTTCATAAATAGGCTCTTCAGCCTTGAATCTGTCTTCGTCAACGCCGTAGTCAAAAGCAAGCTTTTGAAGCTCGCAGTTGTTACCTCTTACGCAGGAAAGGCACTTTTTGTGGTGTGTAGAGAGGATAAGCTCAATAGTAGTTTTTCTTGAAGCTCTTACCTTTGGAGTATTTGTGAATACCTCCATTCCCTCCTCAACAGGATAAACGCACGAAGCGATAAGACCTTTTCTGCCCTTTACCTCAACAACGCAGACACGGCATGCGCCTATGCAGTTGATGTCCTTAAGATAGCAAAGGGACGGAATTTCAATTTTTGCAACCTTTGCCGCCTGTAAAATAGTGTAGTTGCTCGGCACCTCAACAGGGATACCGTTTATTTTAAGATGTACCATATCCATAATTACCCCTCCTTAATGTGTGTAGATTGCGCCGAACTTGCAGTTTTTCATACAAAGTCCGCACTTGATACACTTATCCTGATCAATAATGTGAGGCTGTTTAACCGTACCGGAAATTGCACCCACAGGACAGTTCCTTGCACAGAGGGTACAACCCTTACATTTTGCAGGGATAATTTCGTATTTCATAAGTGCCTTGCAGACGCCTGCCGGACAGGTTTTATCCTTGATGTGGGCGATGTATTCGTCCTTAAAGTAGTTCATTGTTGATAGAACAGGGTTGGGAGCAGTCTGACCCAGTGCGCAGAGGGAAGAAGTCTGCATATGACGAGCAAGCTCGTCAATCTTTTCCAAATCTTTCATCTCGCCATTGCCCGATGTGATTTTGTCCAAATACTGCAGAAGTCTGCGTGTACCTACACGACATGGCGTACATTTACCACAGCTTTCGTCAACAGTAAATTCAAGGTAGAACTTGGCAATATCAACCATACAGGTGTCCTCGTCAAGGATAATCATACCACCTGAGCCCATCATTGAGCCAAGGGCAAGCAGGCTGTCGTAATCAATGGGCGTATCAATATGAAGTGCAGGAATACAACCGCCTGAAGGTCCGCCTGTCTGAGCAGCCTTGAACTTTTTGCCGTTGGGGATTCCGCCGCCGATTTCTTCAACAATTTCACGCAGAGTAGTACCCATAGGAATTTCAACAAGACCTACATTTGTAATCTTACCGCCCAATGCAAATACCTTTGTGCCCGGGCTCTTAGGAGTTCCCATAGATGCAAACCACTTACTGCCGTTTAAGATAATCTGAGCAATGTTAGCGTATGTTTCAACATTATTGAGTACGGTAGGCTTACCGAAAAGTCCCTTGACTGCGGGGAACGGAGGACGAGGACGAGGTTCGCCTCGGTTACCCTCAATTGAAGTCATAAGAGCAGTTTCCTCACCGCAAACGAATGCACCGGCACCCAGTCTGATTTCCATATCAAAATCAAAGCCTGAGCCAAAAATGTTCTTGCCCAGGAATCCGTACTCCTTAGCCTGGTCGATAGCCTTTTGCAGTCTTTCAACGGCAATGGGGTACTCAGCTCTGATATATACAAAGCCGTGATGAGCGCCGATTGCATAACCTGCGATAATCATAGCCTCAATAATACACTGAGGGTCGCCCTCAAGGATTGAACGGTCCATAAATGCACCGGGGTCGCCTTCGTCGGCGTTACAGCATACATACTTAACATCGTTTTCACTTGCTTTTGCAAAGGACCATTTTCTGCCTGTGGGGAAGCCACCGCCTCCTCTGCCTCGCAGACCCGAAGCTGTAATTTCATTGATAACATCGTCGGGAGTCATCTTTGTCAGCACCTTTGCAAGTGCCTGATAACCGTCAACAGCTATGTATTCATCAATATTTTCGGGGTCAATTACACCACAATTGCGAAGTGCAACTCTGAGCTGTTTTTTGTAGAATGCTGTTTCGGAGAGTGATATAATCGAGCCGTCCTCGTGAACGGTTTCCTGATACAAAAGCTCCTTAACAACCTTGCCTTCCTTAAGGTGTTCCTTAACGATTCTTTCTACACCCTCGGGAGTAGCCTGAGAATAGAAAGCACCCTCGGGATAGACAATCATAATCGGACCCAGCGAGCAAAGACCGAAGCAGCCTGTTCTTACAACAAGGATTTCCTTTTCCAGACCGTTTGCCTTTAATGCCTTTTCAAGAGCGTTGATTACCTTTTTACTGCCTGAGGAAGTACAACCCGTACCTCCGCACACAAGCACCTGCTTGCGGTAGCCTGTCTTTTTGGCAAGTTTTTCACCCTCTGTGGCAATAAGCTTTCTTACCTTTACAATCTGTTCGTGTTCTTTTTTAATCTTGTTAAGTTCTTCAAGTTTCACGGCTTATTTGCCCCCTTTCTTAATGTACTTGTCAAGAATTTTGTCAACCTGGTCAACGGTCATTTTTCCGTAAACCTCATCGTCAACCATCATAACGGGAGCAAGTCCGCATGCACCTACGCAACGGCAGGAATCAATTGAGAACAGTCCGTCGGGAGTGCATTCACCGCTTTTTATGCCGAGTTTTTCTTCAATGGCGGCAAGGATTTTGTCTGCACCCTTTACATAGCACGCCGTACCAAGGCAAACGCTGATTCTGTGCTCACCCTTCGGGGTAAGACTGAACTGTGAATAGAAAGTTGCAACGCCATAAACCTCGCTTAATGAGATTTCAAGACCGTCAGCAACCATCTGTTGCACCTCAATGGGCAGATAGCCGTAAATGCCCTGTGCCTCCTGCAAAACGGGAAGCAACGCACCCGGCATATCCTTGTGCTTTGCGATTACATCTTTCAGCTTCCTTTCCTGGGCGATTGTACCCTTGAAGGCGTTAAGAGATGATTCTGTCATTAATATAACCTCCAATACTGATTTTCATAATTTCCGGAAAATAACAAGATATAACTTATTATACAATATTGCTGCAAAT
>JBJEPA010000307.1:0-13710 GCA_051880995.1 Ruminococcus sp. | reverse complement strand
TTAATGTGGTCTGAGGTGATAAAATAGTCAATTCTCCAGCCTGCATTGTTCTTTCTTGCATTAAAGCGATAGCTCCACCAACTGTAAATTCCCTCTTTGTCAGGGTAGAGATAGCGGAATGAGTCGATAAATCCGCTGTCCAACAATGAGGTCATTTTTCCCCGTTCCTCGTCGGTAAAGCCGGCATTTTTTCTGTTGGTTTTAGGATTTTTTAAATCTATTTCTTTGTGGGCAACATTAAGATCACCACACAAAACTACAGGCTTTTTCTTGTCAAGAAAATTGATGTAGGAACGAAAATCGTCCTCCCATTTCATCCTGTAATCAAGTCTTTTCAGTTCATTCTGAGAGTTGGAGTGTAGCATGTCACAAGGAAAAAGTCCTTGAATTCAAGGGTAATACATCGTCCCTCTTCATCGTGCTCCTCAATGCCTATTCCGTATGTAACCTCCAAAGGCTCTTCCTTAGTAAATACTGCTGTGCCGGAGTAACCTTTCTTTTCGGCATAGTTCCAATACTGATGGTATCCCTCAAGTTCCAGGTCAATCTGACCCTGCTGGAGTTTAGTTTCCTGAACACAAAAAATATCGGCATCAAGGGCGTTAAATATATCCACAAAGCCCTTTGTAACACAGGCTCTCAGTCCATTTACATTCCAAGATATTAACTTCATCTGTAATCATTCCTTTCCTTAGTTTTCCAAGGCTTATTATCGCAGAACATTTCTTATACACTTTTTTCGACTTTTTGGCTTTGCATATTTCGGGTTGATTTTTGGAATTCTTATTTGCAACGACTTATCAATGCTGAACTGTACCTTAGAGTAATCCATATCAGCATCAATGATTTTCCCCGAATCCATATTTTTTTTGCGAACATAAAGGTTTTTGTCTATGCTTTTCTTTATAGTGATTGGGGGATGGGGAGGAATATCCTCCAAATTATTCTTTAATAATTCTTTATCAGAATTATTACTTTCTTCACCATTGCTTGTTATTTCTTCTTTAGAAAAATTATTTTGAATGTCTTTATTATTTATTTCTAAATTAGAATTATTTTTTTCCTGTCCATTATTATCATTATTTGCATTATTTTCTTTTGAGGAATTATCATACTGTTCTGTAATTTCTTTAGGAAGAATAGGTAAATCAAAAGAAACAACATTATCCTTTTTTGATTCTTTCGTAACATAAAGGTTGCTGTCAATGCTGTTTTTAACCACAACTTTTCTCTGTAATGAGGGGTTGATGCTTTTCTTTATTTGGTTGTGAAAATACCTTTCTTGATTAATATTTTCAACATTTTCATCTTCATTTTTACGCTCGTCCAGTACAGTAATGTTGTGCTTTTGAATTACATCCACAGGTGTCCTAACATAAACTTCCGGTGGGAGTGCATCACAGGAAATTACAGGCTTAGGTGTTGCAACAGTTAAGTAATATTCACTGCCAAAATAGGGGCTTTCTTCTGAAGAAGACACCATATTCTCATTAAGGCTTTGCTGTTCCTTTACAGTAAAGCCGGCATCATCAAGGTTATCTTTCTCCTGTTCAAAGGGGGAGAGGTCACCATTTTTGCTTGTCCCTGAACTTCTCATGGTTATTACCTTGCCGTTCTGAGAAACAAGCCTTTTGATTTCTTTTAATGTTTCCCTTTTATTCTGCTCACTTTGCTTGTCGTAAAGAGGTCCCAACAGCAGTACAACATCAGCCTTGCTTTGGTCTGTGGGGATTTTTCTTTCATCATTAACAAAGTTATTGTAGGCTACAAAGGGATTTTCATGGCTGATATGTTCCATATCACTTGGGGACATAGGAACTAAAAGTGCGTTATTTTCATTCTTTATCCACTTTGTATAGCAATTTTCACCGCATAACAAATCCATTACACGGGTTTCTTTATTAAGATAGGGGGAGATAATATGTTGTGCTTTTTTGAAAAGCATCTTATCCATACTATACTCCCCCTTTTACCAAATATTCACTACAATTATATCAAATGTAGATGTGTTTATCAAGTAAATTTGCGCCGATAAAACAAATATATTGGCGAGAAAAAATATATTAAATTTTTTCAGAAAATTATTCCATTATTTTGCCTTTTGAGCCTTTGCAGCAGCCTTTTCTGCCTTAAGAACAGACTGGAACTCTTTTGTGTCCTTTGCAAGCTTTCCGCTGAGAATCAGCAGAGCAATCAAGTTCGGAACAATCATAAGAGCGTTTGCAATATCCGAGAAAGACCATACAATGTCAAGAGAAACAACTGCACCAATATAAACTACAAGTGAGAATACTACTCTGTATATGTAGCATGGCAACGGTTTCTTAACAAGGAATTCAAGTGCCTTTTCGCCGTGATATTCCCAACCGAGAATTGTTGAGAAAGCAAAGAGGATAAGACCAATGGTAACAATGTAAGCACCAACATCACCAAGTACACTTCTGAATGCTTCGATAGTCAGCTTTGCACCTGTTGTAAGCGGAAGTGACTCATACTTGCCGTCACTGCTGAACTTTACATTGTTTCCGCTTTCGTCCTGCCATGTACCCTGTATAGAAGTTTCGGTTGCAACAGCCTCAACACCCTTCATTTCTTTGTCAAAGGCTGTTTCGGTGTTTGTAGCAATTTTCTCTTTTTCACAAGGAACATAATTAGTGGTGTTGCCCTGGCTGTCAGTAAGAGAAAATCCGTCATCAGTTAGTGCATAAGCATAAACTGTGTCTGCAAAATCGCTGTCTGAACCAATATCGTGAGCAGAAATTGTTATCTGGTTGTTTTCAATAATATATTTACCGTCCATAGCGGCATTTGTCGTTCCAAGAACACCGGAGGAAGCAATTGCAAGACCTGTTATTGTACAAACAACAATTGTGTCTAGAAATGTACCGCACATATTGATGTAACCCTGGCGGATGTGGTTGTCTGTGTGAGCAGCAGCTGCTGTGATAGCGGCAGAACCCATACCGGCCTCGTTACTGAACACACCTCTGCCAACACCGTAGCGGATTGAGTTCATAATTGTTGCGGTAAGTGTACCGGCAATACCACCGGCAACTGATTTTCCTGAAAAAGCCATTAGGAAAATGTTTTTAACACCCTCTGGAATACCGGAGATGTTACCGAAAATAACAATAAGACCGGCAATGATGTAGAATATAGCCATTGCAGGAACAAGAATACTGGAAACTTTTGATATAGTCTTGATTCCGCCAAGGATAATCAAAAGGGCAAATACTGTAAGAATTAAGCCTGTAACCCAAGTTGGAACAGAGAATGTTGTGTCAATAGCATCTGAAATTGAGTTTGCCTGTGTCAGGTTACCTATACCGAAAGAAGCTATAACAGCAAATACTGCAAACAATACTGCAAGTATTTTGCCCGGTAGCTTGTTGTTAAAGGCTGCCTTGATTGAATACATAGGACCGCCCAGCATTTCACCTCTATCGTTTACAACACGATACTTGATTGCCAACGCACATTCTGAGAATTTGCTGGTGATACCAAAAGCAGCAGAAATCCACATCCATACAAGTGCGCCCGGTCCACCTGCTACCATAGCTGTGGCAACACCAACGATGTTACCTGTACCGATAGTAGCCGCAAGAGCTGTCATAAGTGCCGCAAAAGGAGAAACATCACCTTTACCGCCGTCTTTGAGTGTTCGTGACTCCTTGCTCATCAGCTTCTTAAGGGAATAGAACAGATTTCTCCAAGGCAAAAAGTTCAGCCTGAAAGTAAGAAAAATACCTGTTCCCACAAGAAGAATGAGCATTACCGGACCCCACACAGCAGAGTCAATTTTGTCTAGAATACTCTGCAGAGATTTCATAAAATCGTCCAATTTTTTCAACTCCTCATTTTTATGTAGTTACAAGAAAAGGCAGTACACCTCTGTGTACCACCTTGTACTTTTACATTATACACTATTTTGCACTTTAATGCAATAAAGTTCGACAATTTTTTTATTTTTTTGAAATTACTATGTAAATTGGATAAAACAAGGTGGACATTCATACAATATGTATGTGATGAATATGGAAATATGTAATAAAAATTTGAATTTGCAACGACTATATGATAAAATCATTGATATGAAAAAACAAATTGTGCCAAGGTATGCCTATTTGCCGATAGTCACCTGTCTTGTTTGGAATGTCCTTGCCTACAACATCAGCAGACTGTTTACAAATACGCTTACCCATTATGATTTATCACTAAAAATTGACGAGCTGATTCCCTATGTTCCGTCATTCATATTTATCTATGTACTGTCTTATCCCCTTTGGATTTTAGGCTTCTGGATGTTTGCCAGGGAAAGCAGGAAGATTTGTAACGAAATTTTTGCCGCAGAGTTTGTCAGCAAGACAATCTGCCTTGTTTTCTTTGTGCTTTTGCCCACCACTATGGAAAGGGCTGAACTGTCAGGGGGCGGAGTGTTTAACTGGATAACAAGCATAGTTTACAGCACCGACCAGCCCAACAACCTGTTTCCGTCAATACATTGTATGGAAAGCTGGCTGTGCTTCAGAGGCTCTCTTAAGTGCAAAAAAAGTCACAAGGGATATTCTGTGGTTTGGTTTGTTCTTGCAATACTCATCTGCTGTTCCACAGTTTTTGTAAAACAGCACGTATTCGTAGATATTTTTGGAGGAATACTCACAGCAGAGGCAGGACTTTTCATCTCACGAAAGTTTAATGTTGGCAGAATGTACGACGCTGTACGTATGTCGTTTTTGAAGGAAAGACGCACAAAAGCAACGGAAAAAAGGAAGGCAATCCACAAAAACTAATTTTGATACTAATAAAATGAAAACACTCTATGTAACAGATTTAGACGGTACGCTACTAAATAGCAAAATAACCGTCAGCGAAAAAAGCAAAAGTATAATAAACTCCTTGGTGGATAGGGGTATGAACTTTACCTTTGCCACTGCAAGGAGCCTTGTTTCTGCCAAAAGGGTAACTCTTGGTCTGAATGTAAAAATCCCTGTGGTTGTGTATAACGGTGCATTTATTATGGATTACAATACAGGTGAAGTGATACATTCCTGCAATTTTAGCCATGGGGAAGTGGAGTTTATTACCCAAAGGTTGAAAAAGTACAACCTTAGTCCCTTGGTCTATTCCTTTATAAATGGAAAAGAGTGTGTAAGCTATAACAAAAATTATGTAAATGACGGTACAAAGCTATACCTTGACTCCCGAAAGGGCGATAAGCGTCTGACACCACTTGAAAGCAACATAAGTTTGTATGACGGAGGAGTTTTTTATTTTACAATAATAAGCACAGAAAAGGAATTGCTCCCTTTTTATAATGAAATATGTAAGGTTGAAAACCTCCGTGTGACCCTACAACAGGATATTTATAATGAGTATTTTTGGTGTGAAATTATGCCGAAAAACGCATCAAAGGCACACGGTATTGGTTGCCTTAAAGAGATAATGGATTTTGAGAAGGTGGTGTCTTTTGGTGACGCGCTAAATGACATACCAATGTTTTTAAATTCACAGGAGTGCTACGCTGTGTCTAACGGTGTAAAAGAATTAAAGGATATTTCTACAAAAGAAATATTATCCAACGACCGGGACGGAGTAGCCCTTTGGTTAAAAGAGAATGTAGATTTATATTTGTGAAAATTAGACCGCAAAGATTGTCTGCTTTTTTATTAGGTATTAGTTTGAGTAAGGCTTTATAAAAAGCCTTATTTTATTGTATTTTAACAGTATATATAGTATAATTATAACATAATAAATATAGATTTAAGGAAGATAGAAAAGGTGATATATATGAAAAAGACAATACTGAGAAATTACGCAAAATTAATTGCTCAAAAGGGCATAAATGTTCAAAAGGGTCAGGAGGTCTGCATAACATCAGAGCTTGACCAGCCGGAATTTGTAAAAATCCTTGTGGAAGAGTGCTACCGTGCAGGGGCTGGCAAGGTTATTGTTGACTGGTGCTATCAGCCACTTACAAAGCTGAATGTCCGTTGGCAAAAGGAAAAGGTGCTTTCCCGTGTTGAGGAGTGGGAAAAGGCAAGACTTCAGCACAAGGTTGATGTCCTACCGGCACTTATTTACCTTGAAAGTGAAGACCCGGACGGACTAAAAGGCGTAAATATGAACAAGCTTGTTAAGGCACAACAGGCTAAAAGGAAAGTTTCTAAGCCATATCGTGACCAAATGGACAACAAATACCAGTGGTGTATTGCTGCAGTTCCCGGTGCTGAATGGGCAAAAAAGGTGTTTCCTGATGAACGAAAAAGCAAGGCAATAGAAAAGTTGTGGGAGGCTATCCTCTACACCTCAAGGGCAACAGGTGACCCTATTGCAAACTGGGAGGAACACAACAGAGATTTAAGTGAAAGATGTAAATTCCTCAATTCATTGGGTATTGAAACCCTTGAATATAAATCCTCTAACGGAACAGACTTTAAGGTTGGAATGATAGAAACTGCAAAGTTCCTTGGTGGAAGTGAAAAGACCTTGGGAACAAATGTTGAGTTTAATGCAAATATTCCGTCAGAAGAAATCTTTATCACCCCACAAAAGGGCAAAGCAGAGGGCATTGTTTATTCCTCAAAGCCACTTTCCTACCAAGGACAGATGATAGAGAACTTTTCCGTAAGATTTGAAAACGGAAAGGCTGTTGAAGTTAAAGCAGAGAAGAACGAAGAACTTTTAAAATCAATTATAGAAATGGACGAAAACTCCGCCTACCTTGGCGAGGTTGCCCTGGTGCCATACGATTCACCAATTCGCAACAGCGGAATACTTTTCTACAACACATTGTTTGACGAAAATGCCGCCTGCCACCTTGCCTTTGGTGAGGGCTTTACAAACTGCCTTGAGGACTACGATAGCCTTACTCTTGAGGAGTGTCGTAACCGAGGCATTAACGACAGCCTTATTCATGTTGACTTTATGATAGGCACACAGGACCTTAACATTACCGCAGTAACTCGCAAGGGAGAGAGGACTCAAATCTTCAAAAACGGTAACTGGGCATTTTGATTTAAATAAAGAGGTTTTACAATGCTAAAGATTATTTTGTTAGCATTAATAATTTTCATTGTGGCTTTTGTTGTCTGTGGTCTTTTCACAAGAAAGCTGAGGACTACCCACTATGACCTATACAGCAAAAAGATAAAGGGGAAAATTTCGGCAGTTTTTATCTCTGACTTTCACAACTGCGGAAATATCAAAAGAATTGTAAATCTGGTGGATGAATATTCACCCGATTTGGTGCTTTTCGGCGGTGACCTTGCCGATAGACTAAGCCTTGACAAAAAGTCACTTGAACTTGCTGAAATTCTTTCAAAAAAGTATAAATGCTATTTTGCACCGGGTAATCATGAATATTATCTTCCGTCACCTGAAAAATTCTTTGAAAATTTAAAAAATATGGGTATCACAGTCCTTGAAGAGCAGATTTGTACCGTTGTGGTTAATGGCAACAAAATACAGATTTGCGGTGTGTATGACGGTGAAAAGCTGTCCTCCTACGGTGACAAAACCCAACTGCAAACTGTAAGTGATAATTCCAACAAAGAATTATATAGAATACTCCTTGCTCACTTTCCAATGTACGTGAAAAGCTATCTTCGTCGAGGCTTTGACCTGATTTTATCGGGTCACGAGCATGGGGGAATTGTGGGTATTCCAAAGGGTGATAAAAGCGAAAAAAAGGGACTAATAGGTCACAGCGGATTTTTCCCAAAGTTTTCGGGAGGGGAGTATTCATCCCATCACTGCACAATGATAGTTAGCCGTGGAGTGTCTTCAATGCCCTACAACCTGATTATTCCACGATTTTTCAACAGACCGGAGCTTGTCACCATCAGCATAAAAGGAACAGATAAAAATGGATAGAACAGAAATAAGAAATTTTGCAATATATGCAAGAAACAAGCTGATAGAGGATATAAAATCTTCACTTTTACAAATTGGAGTTACACAAAAGGGACTTACCGCCTATGACGGGCATCTTAACGACAATCAAAGGAAAACAAGAAGTACCTTTGATTTTCTGATAAAAAGTCAAGGTGGGGAATATGCTTCTGCCTATGACACAACTGTTGAGGATATAGCCTACAACTGGTTTACAAGGATTGTTGCCCTCAGATATATGGATTTAAACAACATTATCCCTGTGGAGAACAGTATTTTTCCAAGTGGTAAAGGGGAAGAACCACCCCTTTTGGCAGATAAGGATTTTTCTGTGCTCAACCTTACAGAAGAAGAAAAAGAAGTTTTGGAAAATTACCGGAAAAGCGGTGACGAGGACTCATTTTACACATTTATATTTGTCAAGCTAAGTAACTATGTAAGCAAAATTCTGGGGATTTTCCCTGACGATATGGAGGGATGTAATATTCCTCTTTTTGTGCTGTCCTATAAAAATGAAGGACTAATCACTCGTTTATGTAATATTGATGAAACCAACTTTACAAACGGTGTGGAGATTATGGGGTGGTTTCACCAGTACTACAACACAGATGTTTTCAACAGACTGTACGACGGTGATATGTCAAAGAAAAAGATAGAGTCAAAGTACCTCCCTGTTGCCACCCAGCTTTATACCCCCGATTGGGTTGTAAAGTATATGGTGGAGAATACCCTTGGCAGAACTTGGATTGACCACCTTTTGGGATCAGGACAAAAAGAAAAGGCAAAAATCCTCCTTGGAAATTGGGTTTACTACATACCGGATGCTGACGAGGATAGTCCCGAACTTTTTGAAATTAGGCAAAAAAAGAGTGAATTAAATCTCCAAAGCATAACTTTCATTGACCCATGTATGGGTAGTGGCCACATACTTGTGTATGCCTTTGAAGTTCTTATGCAGATATATATGTCAGAGGGCTACTCAAAAAAGGATGCACCTGTGCTTATACTGAAAAATAATCTATTTGGACTTGATATTGACGATAGAGCCTGTTATCTTTCTCGTTTTGCACTAATGATGAAGGCATATCAGTACGACAGCAATATTTTAGGAAAGACAAATGAAGTTAATCTTTTTGCAGTGCAGGAGAGCAACAGCTTTCTGTATTTACGAGAAACAATGGACTTTTTTGCCAATGGCAACGACAGACTTCTTGAAGAATTTGAGTACCTTGTGTCAGTATTTTATAATGCCAAAGAATATGGTAGTTTGCTGAATTTACGCAAGGTGGATTTTCCTGCCCTTGACAAGAGAATAAAGGAGATTTCTGTTCTTACTCCTAATAATGAACAGGAAGAATTGTATAAAAAAGAAATCATAGAGAAGTTCATTCCACTAGTTAATCAAGCAGAGGTTATGACGAACCACTATGATGTTGTGGTGACAAATCCACCGTACCTCAACAGCTCACGAATGAGCAAAAATCTCGCTGATTATGTGAACAGGGAGTACAGTATCGCAAAAAATGACCTTGCTTCTGTGTTTATTCAAAAGGCAACAGGAGTGCTGACAAAGGACGACGGAATGGTTGCAATGATTACCACCGTTTCTTGGATGTATCTGAAAAGCTTTGAAAAGTTCAGAAAATATCTGCTCCATACATTTCAGCTAAATTCTATTATAGATTTTGGTACAGAGCTTTTTGAGGGGAAAATCGGTCATCTCCCTGTTGTAACTTGGACAAGCAGAAAGCACCTGCCATTTCAGAAGATTCACTCTGTTCGCCTTACAGAGTACAATTACAGCAAGAGAAACGAAAAGCAACAACAATTTTTCAATACAAAAAACCATTTTTATGCCGACCAGATGGACTTTGCAAAAATCCCTGGCGAACCTGTTGCCTACTGGCTTGGGGACAGCTTTATAAAAGCCTTTGAACAGGGCAGAACTCTTGGGGACTTATCCATTGTGCGAAACGGTATGAAAACCGGTGACAACCGCCGTTTTCTCCGCCTGTGGTGGGAGGTTGACGGTGACTCCGTAAACTATAACGCAAAGAGTGCAGTTGATGCTCTCAACAGCGGATGCAGATATTTCCCTTACAACAAAGGTGGAGAGTACCGAAAGTGGTATGGCAACAACGACTACCTTGTTGACTGGCACAACAACGGTGAGGTTGTTATGGGTATGGCTAAGGCTGACGGACGGCATACACAGGATTATAATGAGGAACTGAAATTTTTGCCACTAATCACCTGGTCACTTATCACAGTAAAACCGGCATTCAGATTTAAGGAAAATGCCCTTTCGGATATTGCGGGAATGTCAGTTTACACAGGTGAGGACAAGCTGTATTATTACTTAGGTTTCTGCAATTCAGTCATTGCAACGGAGATGATAAAGCTCCTTGCACCAACAATGAACTGTCAGGTGGGGGATATTGCAAGGCTCCCAATACTCCATTCAAGAAGTATGGAGGAGGAAGTGAACACCCTTGTAAAGGAGAACATTCACCTTTCAAAAGAGGATTGGGACTCCTTTGAAAAATCATGGGATTTTAAAACTCACCCATTTATAAGGTATAAGGGTGATGGTGAAGAAAAAATCCAAAATGCCTTTGAAAAGTGGGAAGCAGTTACCCAAAAAAGGTTTGAAAAGCTAAAAGCAAACGAAGAAAGGCTCAACAGAATTTTTCTTGATATTTACGAGGTGAAAAGCGGTTTTGACCCAACTGTTGAGGATAAGGATATAACCGTCAGCAGGGCTGATAAGGTGCGTGATGTAAAATCCTTTATCTCCTTTGGTGTGGGATGTATTTTAGGAAGATATAGTCTTAACAAAGATGGTGTTGTCTATTCCGGAAGTGATTGGGATATTCGCAATTACGGAGATTTTTCTCCTGTTGATGATGGTGTTGTCCTTGTTTCTGACAATAAGGACGCAAAGGATGACCTTGTATATCACTTTAGTAATTTTGTAAAATATTCTTTTGGAGAAAAATATTTTGAAGAAAATTGGCTGTATATTTCATCTGCCCTTGACGAAAAGGGCAAAACTCCAACAGAAAAAATAAGAAACTATTTCTTTAACACATTCTATAAGGAGCATCTTTCTCAATATAAGGTGGGTGTTTCGGGCAAAAGACCTATTTACTGGATGCTTAACAGCGGTAGCAAAAAGTCCTTTAAGGCACTTGTTTATATGCACAGGTGGAACTATACCACAGTTGAAAATATAATAAAAAATCTCCTTAGCAAAGAGATAAGGTACTACAAGGACAAAATCACAGCTTTGGAAGAAAGTATTTCCATTGATAACAAAGAGGAGTACGGTGTGATGATGAAATTCCGTGACGACTTGTTAAGCAGATATGAGGAAAGTCAAAGCTTTGATAAAAGCCTTGTCAAACTTTCCGGCAACACCTTTGACCTTAATGATGGAATCATACATAATCACCAAAGGGTACAAACAACAGCAGATGGCGAAGTGTTAAGGATACTTGAAAAAATCTAGGGGAACATTGAAATTTGCCTTTTTGGTAATTATAGGATATAATCATTAGAAGATTAAGAAAAGAGGATATTTTATGGAGCGTTGGGATATTTACGATAAAAACAAACAGAGAACAGGCAGAACAATGGAGAGAAACAACTGGATTTTAAAGGATGATGAATATCACCTTACAGTACTTGGTGTTGTTTGCCGAAATGACGGAAAGTTCCTTATTACAAAGAGGGCAGAGGACAAGGCTTGGGCTCCCGGCTGGTGGGAGGTTTCCGGCGGTGCTGCTATGGCCGGGGAGGATTCCATTGACGCTGTCCGCAGAGAAGTAAAGGAAGAAACAGGACTTGATGTTACAAAGGGTAAGGAGGAATACCTCTTTACATACCATAGAGAAAATCCGGGTGAGGGTGACAACTACTTTGTGGATGTTTACCGCTTTACCCTTGACTTTACCGAGGCAGATGTCCACAATCAGGAGAGGGAAACAACAGGCTTTATGCTTGCAACAAAACAGCAGATTGAAGAATTTGCAAAAGAGGGAATTTTTCTCCACTATGACAGCATTAAAAAAGCTTTTGATATTTGATTAATAAAGCAAAAAAGCAAAACGACCGAGCAGTCATTAACGATTGCTTGGTCGTACCTTTTTGAAAAGGTTATTTTTTAGAAAGAGGGCCTGTTATTCATATATATTATATATCCTATCCAAACAGGTTGTGAAGAATAGAGTTCAGAGAATAGTCAGTTCCGTAAGTGCTTGTGTACCATTCCTTTGCGTAAAAGAATGCTACCACCAACAGGGAGATGATTATAAGGAATATGAGGATTTTTCTGAATATGTGATGGGGTTTTTCCTTAATAATCTTGTTGTAACCGTCGTTATAATCTTCTCTTTCTCCGTCGTCATATTTGTCCAAAAAGTTTTCTCGCTCTGTTCTTTTTGTTTGTGGCTTAACTTCTTCTCTTTCGTCAATATTGTGATTTTTCACCTTGTACTTTGCTTCGGTTGCAATAATAATTTTTTCGAGAGCTTTAGAAAGTTCATTTCCGTTCATATCCTCAATGAACAAAATTTCGGTTTCTCCGTATCTTCCGCTGTAAAAAGCAAGCTGTTTAACAAGAAAGGCACTTTCTGTATCATTAAACTCGCCATTTAACTCTGTAAGAAGATAATAAACCAAAGATTTTGCAACTTTTTCATAGGGCAAGCCGTGTCCAATATCTGCTCTCAGGTCAACTATTGTGTTGTCGATAATCATATCGCAGTCAACCTCGCCGATTAGATGTTCCCCAAAACCAAACTGTGGGTTAAGAATAATCTGGCTGGTGGGTTTTATTACGCTTGGGATAAATGCCCTGCGAAATTTCATTGCAAGGTCAAGGACTTCTTTCACCTCATTTTCAGTTGCAGGCTGAAAAAATTGCCCTATATCAGCCGGCACAGCACCTCTGCGGTAGCATATATCCAGCTTTGCAAAAAACCAGCAATGCTGAACAATGTTTTCAGAGCTGTCCTCACCTGTTTCGATGTAGTCAGTAACACGCATCACGCCGTAGTCGTATCTTTCTTTCAGTTCATCATAGTATTCTTTGCTAAGTCTCCACTTTAAGTTTTCAATGCTCCGTGATGCAATGCAGTTCTCAAAGGGGTCACAGCTTATGTCGTTGCAGTATGCAGACACAAGAATTTTGGCTACGTAGCGAAATGCAAGTTCAACCAGAGTGGAGGACATATCGCTTTTTGAATTTGCAGGCACACAGAGGCTGTAGCTTTGAGAAAAAGCCTCTCTACCCGATATGGTAGAAAACAACCTTTTTTCCGGCATAATTCCGTCAATTGCCGACATTATCATTTCGTCAACAGGGCTTGTACCTCTTAAATATGAATCCAGTGCCATTTTATCACCCTTTCATCTGTTGACACTATTATAGTGCAAATCGTAATAAAAAGCAAATATATTCTTCTTAAGAATTATTAAGTGTTTCCTTAAGTGTTTCCCTAAACAAGGCATAATTTCATAGTATATACTGGAGGTGAATTTATGACGCCTTGTGAAATTACAGCGGCTGTAACCGCTGTTGCAAATTTTATATCCTGCAATTTTACAGATGCTCAGATTAGCTTGCTGGGTGCAGTTTTCACTCAGCTTGGAGATACACTTGCCACAATATCGGCACAAAGGGCTTTGTGCAGTTCTGTTGCTGAGGAGAGTAGTAATGCCTAAACAGACACTATTAGGTTAATTTGAATTATGGACTTAACAAAGGCTCCCTCGGATGAGGTATTCCCTTGCTAAGGGAAATGCCCCAACGGGGCA
>JBJEPA010000306.1:0-3154 GCA_051880995.1 Ruminococcus sp. | reverse complement strand
CAATTCCGCCAAAGAAACCGCTGATTTTGTCCCATATCCAAGAGGCACAATCGGAAATACCTTTCCAAATACCCTTGATTAAATTTCCACCGATTTCTACAAACTTTCCAACACCCTTGCCAAAGGCTTTTACAAGACTTGCGATAATTTTCGGCACTGCCTTAATAAGTCCCAGAATAATCTTTGGCATATTCTTAACAAGCTCAACAACAAGGGTGATGCAACCCTCAATAAGCTGTGGCAGGGCATTGAGCAGACCGTCAATAATGGCGATAATAATGTCGGGTATTGCCTCAATCAAGCCTAAAATGATTTCAGGCAAATGGGTTACTAACTGGACTATTAATTCTATTGCACCGTTAATCAACTGTGGTAGGCATTTTATTATTGCTTTTACAACAGATGTAATTATCTTTGGAAGTGCCGAAATCAAGCTTTTTATGATTTTGGGAAGTGCTTTTACAATTCCTAAAATCAGCTTAATTGCACCCTCAATTATGGTGGGCAGACATTCAAGTATAGCCTCAATGATTGTAGGGAGTAAATTTACAAGTGCGTCAATAATGGTGGTAATAAGGTCGGGTAGTGCGTCAACAAGCATAGTGATTAATTCGGGAAGTGCCTCAACAATTCCGGTAATAATCGCAACTACACCTTGCAGGATTACAGGTAGTAATTCGGTGATGGCACTTACTACCATTTCAATTATCTGTGGGAGCATTTCAATAACGGCACTGATTATGTCAGGCAAAGCCTCCACTACTGAATTTATCAATTCTGTTATGCCCTCAATAACCACAGGCAGTGACTCCATAAGGGCATTTATCAGTGACTCTAAAATCACCGGTATTTGTTCGATTAACACAGGTATAGCATCAATTAACCCTTGAACAAGGGCAAGAATTATCTCTACTCCGGCATCTATAAATGAGCTTAAATTGTTTACAAATGCATTTATCATTTCTGTAACCACAAGTACAATCTGCGGTATTAACTCCGGTAATGATTGAGAGATGCCTTCCATTAATGAAACTAACACCTGCATACCCACAGTAACAATTTGGGGTAACAGAGAAAACAGTGTTTCAATCAACTGCTGAATAACTCCTGTTGCCACTGTTGCCAACTGTGGTATTGCCTCAAGAATACCCTGTGCAAGGGAAGTGATAATAAAGGGTGCGCTTTCAAGTATTGCCGCTGCAATAGTACTGATTAATTCAACCGCCTGTGGTATCATTTGTGAAACCGTTTCAATTACGGAAGTAACACCGCTCTTTATTTCTTCACTTGCACCTTTATTTCCTGCAACAAGGTCAGAAAAGCCATCTGTAATTTGAGTAATGCCCGGTAGCAATTCACCGACCATACTGTTTTTCAGACCATTTAATGTTCCTTTCATTTTGGTAAGGCTATCCTGAAATTTGGCACTTGCGGAAACAGCGTCATTGCTCATTACCATACCGTAGTCCTGTGCCTCTTGCTTAAGGGCATTTGTTTCTTCTGCTGTCATATTCAGCACTGCACCCATATCCGTAGCAGATTTACCCAGTAGCTTATTGGCGGCTGATGTTCTCTCTGCACCTGACTTCATATTCTGCAAAGCAGTGACTACAATGCTTAGTTGCTCGTCTTGACTTTTTCCGTTTAGGTCATCAATGGTAAGTCCAACGGCGGACAGCTTTTCAACAGCAGAGTCAGAGCCTTTGGCGGCATCTGTTATGACGCCGGACAGTTTTTTCATACCGCCCTGCAAACCGTCAACATTGGCACCGCAACGCTCAAACACATATCCCCATTTTTGATATGACTCTGCACTGATGCCTATCTTCTGTGATGTTTTGTCAATCTTGTCACCGGACTGTGCAACATCATTTGCAAGGCTCCACATTTTCTTACTGGCAGCAACAGTAGCAGTACCAATGGCGGCCATTGTTGCACCCAAAGCCACACCCACTGCTTTTACGCTACTACCAAGCTTTGAAAGCTTGCCTTTTGTATCGACACTTTCGTCACCTACATCATCAATCTTTTCGGCAAATTTATCGGCATTTTTTGTTGCGTCTTCAAGGTTATCTTCAGTATTTTCAAGAGCCTTGTTATTTTCCTTTAACTCTCGCTCCATACTGTTTAGTGATGCCTCTGCGTTGTTAAGCTGAATTTGCCAATTCTGAGTTCGCCTGTCGTTCTCACCAAAGGAAGAGGATGCGTTATCAAGAGCAGACTTTAGTGTACTGATTTTCTCCTTCTGTTTTTCAATCTGCCTATTCAGAACTTCGTTTCTTGATGTCAGACTTTCAACAGAAGAATCGTTCTTCCCAAACTGTGACTGAACAAGCTTCATTTCAGAACCCAGCACCTTAAAACTACGATTAATATCGGACAAGGCACTCTTAAACTCCTTTTCGCCTTCAACCCCAAGCTTGATACCAAAGCTGTCTGACATAACTCCACCTCCTTGTTTTTAGGCATAAAGAAAGACACCACATTTCTGTGATGTCTTATAAATAAAAGTGCTTTATTAAGTTATTTCTCTCGCAATCTGTTCGGGATCTCGTTTTCCGTAAATAATTCTCAAAATCAGAATATAATTATCTGATTTAATGAATTGGTAATAAAAAGAATAGTTGAGAATTGGAAGCTTGCGAATGTCCTTTCTCTGTATGAAATCGTTCTCCACTACCATTCCACAGTTAGGAAAAGCGGTAACATTAGAAATGGTATCTTTGAGTTTTGTCATAAAATTTGTTGCAGCTATAGGATTGTCAAGTTTTTTACTGATGTAGTATAATATGTCATCTAAATCCTGCTTTGCTGCATCGGTAAATTTATAATCACAACCCATATTTTACTCTCATTTCTTTAAGGATATCGTCACCCGAATGGACATTTCCTTTTTCTGCGTCATCAAGACCTTTTGCTAATGCTGTAGCTTCGTATAATTGATTCATAGTTCTTTCAAAGTAATCAATATCCATAACTACAAGTCTGCCGTAACCGTTTTTTGTAATGAAAACCGGCCCGTTTTCTTCACTGCATAAAGCCTCAATTTTAACGGTATCTTTTAAATCTCTGATAGGTACAATATGCATACAATCACCTTCTTGAAATATTATGTCTATATTATATGCTAAATTAAGTCATAAATCAATAGGTA
>JBJEPA010000305.1:0-3158 GCA_051880995.1 Ruminococcus sp. | reverse complement strand
CTGAATTAGAACCTAATTCATATAAAGGGTTTGGAATCCATAGTCCGGTTTTTGTAAGTGTAGGAGAAGATTCGCTTCCTGTTTTCTCCAAAAAAGCAACACGTGCTGCACCGGCAATATAATCAGGAGAGAAGCCAAAACTGTTATTTCTTGAAGTTTCGGTCAAATCATATGGTAAAACTGAACTTTCGCTTGTAAGTGATACGACAGACTTGTTTTCACTTCTGAAATATGCCTCAAACTCAAGGCAATAGTCACCGGCCTTGTCGTCGCTGATTTTTTCAAAGTTAGTTGCTTCTCCGTCTTTATCTACATTTGCAGGATAATATAGGTCACGACCGTTTCCGGATAGTAGTTGCATCAATGAACCGCCGGAAGCGAACTTTTTTAGTTCTTCGCTTACCTGCCATCCCTCTTCGTCTTCAACTTCATCAGAACTCCACTTGGTACTCCAATGTTGTCCTCCGTCAAGGGAAACTTCTAATCCACTACCACTGCTGGTCTTTACACTAAGACCGCTTGCATTTGCATCGTTTCTCGAAGAAAACCATGCAAGAACGCACAAAAGGAGAATTACAAAAACGACAAAAGCTAAAACTATATTCTTTGCAACCAATTTTCTGTTCTTCGGTTGTTCTATTGTTTCGTCAAGAAACTTCTTTTCTTCTGCCATCTTTAATTCCCCCTTTCTGTTATTGATTATCGTCTATTTCATTAATAGCCTTTGGATTTTCTTTTAACTTCTTTTTCATCTTGGCAATGAAATCCTTAGTTTTCTGCTTTTCAGCTTTAACCTTTTGAGCCTCACGCTCTTTGATTTCCTTTACCTTTTCATTATACTCTTTTTCAAGCTTTTTCTCAAGCTCTTTCAGCTTGCGATTAAACTTCTTTTCCTCTTCGGAATAAGCCTTATCCTTAAGCTTGGTAACCTTGTCAATTTCGCTGTCGTGACGCTTTCTCTCTTTTGCAAGGGAGTCGGCTGTGTCACGGTGGAGCTTTTCAAGCTCTTTTGCGTGGCTGTCGTTAAGCTTATTAATCTCTTTTTCCTGGTCGTCCTTGAGAACTTCAATCTTTGCGTCAAACAGTCTTTTCTGCTTTTCATTGACCTTGTTAAGAGATTCCTTATCGCTATCAAAAGCCTTTTGCTGTTTTGCAAGTGCTTTCTGATGTTCATCATCCTTGGCTGTGAGCTTTTTCTGGAAATCCCTGTTCATAGAATCAATTTTTTCACTGTTTTCTGTATTGATTCTCTGGATTGTTGCCTTATGCTCACTCTCTAAGGTCTTAACCTCCTGGTCGTGCTTGGAGTTAAGGATATTAACCTCAGCGGTGTGCTTATCATTAATGCTGTTGATTTCATTTTGATGATTCTTAACCATTGTGTCAATCTCATTTTTGTGATTGGCATTGATGGTTGCAACTTCCTGTGCGTGTTCCTTGCGCTCGCTTTCAATCTGATTATTTAGGCTTGTAATCTCTGAATTCAGGTTTGCAATCTTCTGTTTCTGGTCAGCAATAATGGCATCTCTTTCGGCAATATCTGCCTTTAACTTTTCGATGATACCGTTGAGTCTTGCGATTTCATCCTTTAAGGAGGCAATCTCTGCTCTTAACTGCCTTTCGACCTCTTGCAGACGCTTAATCTCGGCTCTTGCCTGTTCAAGCTCTTCTGTAAGTCTTGCAACCTCTTCTTTTAGTGACTGAATTTCTTTCTTTTGCTCTTCAATAATAGCAAGGAGTCTTTCTATTTCCTCTTCCAGCTCTTTAATTTTGTCCTCAAGAGCCATAATTGTCTGCTTGAGCTGTTCAATCTCTTCATATGCAGCATTCAGCTTGTTGGTAAGCTCAACAATCTGCTGTTCACGAAGCTGGAGGGTCATATTCAACTGTGCTACTGTTGCTTTCAGCTTGTGGATTTCGGCTTCTCTTTCACGAACCTCCTGGATTCTGAGGTTCATTTCCTCCTCACGAATGGCTCTTACTTTCTGTTCAAAAGCCTTTCGCATTTCGGCATCAGGGTTAGCAGCCTGACGAGCCTCCTCAGCCTTTTCTTCAAGGTATTTCTCATGGAGAGCCTGCTTTAATCCCGGGTTCTGAGAAATCTCCATTACAAAGCGGTTATAGCTCATTAGTCCGTAGATTTCGTCCTTGATTTCATTGCTCATTTCGCCGTTAAATTCATTCTTTTCAACAACGAAGCCGGGCTTTTGGTATTTTTCAAGGAATGTCCACAGCTGAACTGCCTCTTTGTAATTAGGGTTTTTCTTAAGGAGGTTAGTCATTGTAAGAGGAGAACGAACTTCCTCGCAACCCTTTAGCTCCTGCATAAGCTGGGAATTAAGTATGCCCTGGGTAATCTGACGAATTCTTGCAACACGGGCGAAGTCAGAAAGATTTTCAATATCGTCGTCTATATCAAATTTGTCAACCTCGTGGTTTTCATCACGGAAGTCAAAGTTAAATTCAATTTTCTGACCGTGATAGTCAATGTCACGGTGCATATGTGTTTCGTAAATGGAGTCCTCCGGTGTTTCCTTTAGCTTTGCGAAACGAGCGGAGATAAATCTGGAAATATTGTTCAGCAGGGTGTGGAGCATCCTGTTTTCGTAAATATTAAAGGTGTCCTCTCTTCTGACATTAAGCAGTTTATCCGGCACAACATCACCGTGGTCGTCAATTTTCGCAATATAGTTTGCATGGGATGCAAGATGCTTAACTGTGTCGGGACTAACCTTCTTTATCTTCTGAACATTAACAATTTCTTCTTCTGTCTTAATGGTACGTCGCATTTCGTCAACAGCGTTCTGAATATATGGCAAAGCATATTCGATTGCCTCAACCCAGTCCATATCAATGTATCTTGAGTAGGTTTCACCGTTGTGGTTATCCTCACCGTTGTCTGCCCTGGACATACCATCCTTATAGTAATTAAAGGTGTAGTCATCCTTTAGGGTTTCGTGCATTTCGTAGTATGCACGGTAAAGTTTATTCATTTTTTTGCCCATGGAACACACCTCATTTTATAAAATATCTGCTAAATTTAACGCCACCTCCCCCAAAAGGGAGAGGTGAATATTATAATTATACCATCTTCTGCAATCTTCTCAGATAAGCCTTACTTTCGCCCATATTTTCGGAGCCATAAAGGTGGTCCATAT
>JBJEPA010000304.1:0-3186 GCA_051880995.1 Ruminococcus sp. | reverse complement strand
AATTATTTCTCCTTTTCATTAATAAAATTTTTCATTGATTTTAGTGTATCAGTCGCCCAAACTATATTAGTGTCGGAATCCTTAATACACCAAAATTTGTTTACAGAATCCCAATAAATATGATACCCTCTATATGAGTATTTGACTTTGCCTATTTTCTGCATTTTAAGTTTTGCCATAACCTATTTTTCCTTTCCTTTAGTCCATTTAATAATGCCAATAACACAAATTATTGTATTGACAATGTAAATGATTGCCTGCTGATACTGTTGTATGGTGATGTTATATACAACCCAAAATAGGTTGGTAACAATCCACAAATAAAAGCACCAGCTTTTCTGAAAGGCGTTTGCAACCGTTCCCACTAATGTAAGAACGGTTACTATGTAAGAAATCACTTCAAGGATAGTCATAAATCTAACTCCTCAATAGACCAGCTGAACCTATGTGGGCTATTTCGTCCATTATGTAACCCTCTATTACAAAACTAACCTTATATTTTTTCTTTTCGTTTTTCATAAAACTCTCCTTTTATAAACAGCTTTCAACTTTCTGTTTCAGAAGTCCTAAAATGCACTCGGCAATTTTATCTTCCTCACAGTAATGGTTTCTATAACCTGTATAGTCCTTTATGTTGTCTGCATAACGATACAAAACTTTGTTATGTAGAGGACCATATACAGATTTTTCTGTGTTAACATAGACACATAAATTGTTGTCTGTGTTAACTACAAAGCCACTACAGCCTCTTTTTACCCCATTAACAATTATGTTTTTGAGGTAAAATTCAAGATTCAACTGTTCATTCCATTTGTTGCGATTATTAATAATGTTTCGTAATTTAGTAGATAACAAAACCTGTGTACCTTTCATATTAGAACCCCCCATTATTATGTTTTTGTAAACAACAAATAGTCGCCAATAACATTTGTTTCATTAGCAGGAATATCACCAACAAAATCTTTCTTATTGGCAACATCTTTTATGTCGAATATAAAACTGTCTTTCAGCCATATTGATGTTTGATAATCATTTTTGTTATCAAGGGCAATTTTCAGTGAGGAAATTGCTAATTCCAACGCAGTTCTGTTATAATCACATTTGAAGTAATTGATATAATTTCCATTGGAATCTAAAATCTTTATCTTTCCATCAACATAAAAAAATGAAAGATATGGGTTTTCAATACCATAGATACTGAACCTACCGTAAGCACATCCGGTAAGGAATGTAACATCACTGGAATTTCTGTTTCCAATATAAACAAACGGTGATTGATTATTAGTTGATAAAAATTTCTTCCATATGTCTGAAAGAAATTTCTCAAAACCTTCCTCGCCTTTATCAGTAATCTCGGTACGAGATTTTGTATAAAGGTAATCAATAATGTCGCCTGAAAGCAATCCGGCTGTGATGTCATCATAATCAAAGTATTTAACTTCAATCTGACCGCCTGCGGTTGCTTCAGGGTTGTAGCTGTAACATTTTACAGTACCCAGAACAGGGTAATTATCATAAAAAACTACTTCCCCATTTAGGAATTTTTCCTTTATATTGCTTATTTCATATTTTGTCATTATAAATACCTCTCTTTAATTTATATTTTTTAGGTTATTACCACAACCTTCAATAAAACTTTAAACTATCTTGATGTCGGGTAGTTCTGTTTTTTTCACTCACCATATAAATAGTTAAGTGGAGAATACAGTTTTGCTAAACAATCAACCCAATCATCAGGGGTAGTGGACAGCAAAACTGTATCTTTCATATCAAAATCCCCCATTATCAAATTTTGAAAACAACACATAGTTGCCAACAACATTCGTATCATCAGCATTAGTGCTACCAATAAAAACTTCCTCATTAACAACAAAAACTTTCTTATTAGCAACATCTGATATGTCGTTAACAAAGTATTCTTTGAGCCATATTGCGGTCTGATAATCACTCTTATCATCAAGAACAGATTTTAAAAATTCAATCTTTTCTTCCAAATCTTCTTTATCATACCTACATTCAATGTAGTTGATATAATTGTCATTGGAATCAAAAATCTTTATTCTGTCCTCTACAAACAAGAATGAAAGATATGGGTTATTAATACCCATAATTTTGAACATACCGTAAGCACAACCTGAAAGGAATGTAATGTCGCTTACATTACGACTTCCTATATAAGTAAACTGTGACTTATTATCAGTTAAAAGAAAATCCTTCCATATATCAGAAAGAAACTCCTCAAAACCTTCCTCTCCTTTATCTGTAAGCTCAGTACGAGCTGTTGTGTACAGATAATCAAGAGTATTTTCTGATGAATTCAATCCTTCTTTTATGTCATCATAATCAAAGTATTGAAGTTCAATCTGACCGCCTGCGGTTGCTTCGGGGTTATAGCTGTAACATTTTACAACACCCATCTCAGGGTGATTTCCGTAAAAATCCACTTCCCCACTCAGGAATTTTTCCTTCATTTTATTGACTTCTTCTTTTAAGGTGTTGCCACAACCTTCAATAAAACTCAGGATTGTATCGCTGTCAGGTAATTCTGCTTTTTTCCACTCCTCATACAAATGATTAAGTGGAGAATCAAGTTTTGCCAAACAATCAACCCAATTGTCAGGGAAAGAAATGTTTTCTATGATTGAAAGAAACAACTTTTTATAAGTGATTTCCTCTGCAATTTCTACGACTTGTTCGGCAGAACAGGCTGTAATGCAAGTTGATATGAAATCTTCATACTCGTTTTTTGCCTTACTCAGCAATAATTCGTATGACTTGTTTTCGTTGTTTTTCATTCTTAACACTTCCCTTCAAAGAAATTATCAATTTCCGTCTTACTGTGAGTACGACAAATTCTATAATAGAAACGCTCCCCTGCACTACGAAACTGTGTTGCTTCGTCACAAGGTATGTTTCTGCCACAAACAGGACAACATTCGGAAAATGCAATTTCATTTTTCTTTAATTGTGACTGTGGCTGTGAATTTGCTGACTCTTTCAACTCTCTTTGCTTCTTTGAATTTTTTAATTCTTTTAATTTTCTCAAAAATTTCATTTTAATTTCCTTTCTGTTAATTATTTAGATATGTGTGGGGTGAAAATTCACCTTTTTCACTACGATAAATCAATCTGTAGTTTTGCAAGTTTAACAACTAAGTTGTATGCCTTTGCCTGATTGTTATTACC
>JBJEPA010000303.1:0-13883 GCA_051880995.1 Ruminococcus sp. | reverse complement strand
TTGCCATAAAAATACCGACCTCCAAAAGTTGGATTTTTAGGTCTAACTTTTGGGGATCGGGTCATTATGAAGGGGATTTTTGGTTTTTATTGAATTTTATGGCACAAGTCTATTGTACATATCGAAAAAAATGTGTATTTTTGTGGGATTTTTGTAGTATTACAATTATTTCTAACATCTTTCTCCCAGAATTTTTAAAATAACAGTTGCAATTCTCTGAGTTTTTGTGTAAAATGTATATGAAAAGGAATAGTTCTTATTGCTATATTACCAAAGCATTGGTCATTATGACTATAGTCAGGGAGGAAAATATAATGTCAAACAGACTCTTTCAAGGAGTAATCCATCAGATGCGTGATACTATTGACAGAACAATCGGAATTGTTGACGAAACATCCGTAGTAATTGCATGTTCTGAACTTGGAAGGATAGGTGAGGTCAACGAGAGTATCAACGCCGAAACCTTGTCATCTACTGTTCCATATGTAATCAATGGATATACATACCAGTCATTTGGAGTTAATCAGCGTCCGGAGTACGCAGTATTTGTTTCCGGCACAGACGAGGCTGCCCAAAGATATGTGGGTCTTTTGGCGGTTTCCCTCAATGCGATTAAGCAGTATTATGACGAAAAATATGACAGAAGTAATTTTATAAAAAGTGTTATTCTTGATAATATTCTGCCTGGTGATATTTACCTTAAGGCAAGAGAACTTCATTTTAACTCTGAGGTTTCAAGAGTTGTAATGCTCATAAAGATTACATCAAAGACAGAAATTTCTGCCTACGATGTACTTCAGAATTTGTTCCCGGACAAGTCCAAGGATTTCATTATTAATATTAATGAAACAGAAATTGCACTTGTTAAGGAGCTTAAGCCGGGTATTGAAGAAAAAGACCTTGAAAAGCTTGCCGGCTCAATTGTTGATACCTTATCCTCAGAATTCTACACACATTGCACGATTGGTATAGGAACTATCGTTGTGGGAATTAAGGATTTGGCACATTCCTTTAAAGAGGCACAGGTTGCCCTTGAGGTTGGCAAGGTTTTCGATAACGAAAGAACTATTATCAGCTACGATAATCTGGGTATTGCAAGACTTGTTTATCAGCTTCCTACCACACTTTGCGAGATGTTCCTTAAGGAAGTATTTAAAAAGGGTTCTATTGAAAGTCTTGACCAGGAAACACTCTTTACAATCCAGAAATTCTTTGAGAACAACCTTAATGTAAGTGAAACCTCAAGAAAGCTGTTTGTCCACAGAAATACCCTCGTTTACAGACTTGAAAAAATTAAAAAGTTAACAGGTCTTGATTTGAGAGAATTTGAAGATGCCATTGTGTTTAAGGTAGCACTTATGGTTAAGAGATACCTCACAGCAAGCCCTACAAAATACTAATACTGAACTTGAATTTGTGTGGAATTTTTAAACCATACAGGCTGAGCTAAGTATTAAATGGGACTCGTTCTGCCGTGTTTTTTTGGCAGAACGAGTTTTGTGCAAAAAGGTGCATATCCATTAATTACCAAACAGGAGAAGGAATAAATGATAGAATTTAGAAATGTATCTAAAGACTACCCTTCGGGCACGCATGCACTGAACAACATAAGTTTAAAGATAAATGATGGAGAATTTGTATTTATTGTTGGTTCTTCAGGTGCAGGCAAAAGTACCTTCCTCAAATTGATTATGAGTGAAGAGAAGCTTACAAAGGGTGAGATTAACGTTGACGGAATCAGATTAAGCAAACTGCGCAGGAGAAAGGTTCCTTATCTCAGAAGAAAAATGGGAATAGTTTTTCAGGACTTCCGCCTTATCGAGAAGATGTCAGTGTATGACAATGTGGCATTTGCTATGAGATGCGTTGGCGCAAATAACAAAACAATTAAAGAAAGAGTACCTTATATTCTAAAGCTGGTGGGACTTGGAAGTAAAATAAAAAGCAAGCCAAGTCAGCTTTCCGGTGGTGAACAGCAAAGAGTTTCTTTGGCAAGAGCACTTGTTAATAATCCGGAGATTATCATTGCCGACGAGCCAACAGGTAACGTTGACCCGGAGATGTCCCATGAAATTATTGATTTGCTGTCTGAAATCAATAAACAGGGTACAACCATTATTGTTGTTACACATGAGCATGACCTTGTTAAGGAATTCGGCAAGCGTGTTATTGAGATACACAAGGGAAAAATTGTTCACGACACTAAGCTTGAAGAAACATCAGCAGATGAAATTGAGCTTATTTCTTCCTATGACCAGGATATTGCCGATGATGAGCTTAGCCCTCTCCTTAAGCTGGATGAGGAATCTGAGGATGATGTTGAGGAACTTCGACCACAGGAGGAAGAGCCTGTAGAAGAGAAAAAAGAGGCTCCACGCTCAAAGGTTGAACAGGCTGTTGAAAATATTGACAAAATTGTTGAAGAAATAGAATCTGATAATAAGGAAGACCTTATCCACACAGTAAAACTTGATCCGGTAAAAATCAGAAGAATTATTGCCGAGGATGAGAAGAAGAAAAAGCAGGACGCAGCAGTGGATTCTGTTATTGATTCGCTTAAGTAGTGTGGAAAAGGGGAAATGATGTATGAGAATAAGTAGTATTGGTTATTTAATAAAAGAGGGCGTCAAGAATGTATGGTCAAACAGAATGATGAGCCTTGCATCTGTTGGTGTCCTTGTTTCCTGTCTTGTTCTTACCGGAGCTGCAATTATGGTTTCCCTCAATGTTAAGACTGTTGTTGATAAGGTTGGGGAAAACAATGTCACAACCGTTTATATGGAGGACAATGCCACCGACGAGGTAACAACTGAAGCAGGAAAACAAATTGAAAATCTAAAAAATGTCACCGAGGTTACCTTCTTCCCAAAGGAAGATGCAATCAAGGATTATAAGGATGTTTTGGGCGACAAGGTGTTTGCCGAAATGGAGGGTGACGGAAATCCCCTTCCGGATGCCTACAAGGTAACAGTAAAGGATTTGTCAAAATATGACGAAACTGTTAGTGAGATTCAAAAAATATCCGGAGTTGCAACTGTTTCTTCACAGACAGATGTGGCGGACAAGCTTACCAGCCTTAACAAGCTGATACAGATTTTGTCCATAGCCATTGTGTGCGCTTTGGTAATAATCTCTCTGTTTATTATATCTAACACAATTCGTATGACAATGTATGCCCGTAGGTTTGAAATCAGCATTATGAAGTCAGTTGGTGCCACAAATATGTTTGTAAGAATTCCGTTCCTTATGGAGGGTATTATTATTGGTGCTGTTTCGGGTATCATCTCGCTGTTTGGCTTAATGCTGGCTTACGACCTTATTGTTGAGGCAATTCAGTATGTAATACCATTCACACCAATTCCATTCACATCAGTAATGTGGCCTATTGGAATTGCTTTTGTAGTAGCAGGTATAGTTGTAGGTATGGTAGGTGGACTTATCAGTATTGGAAAATATTTGAAAAAAGAGGGTTCAATCATTCTGGGATGGTAATCTATTGAAGAAAGGAGTTGTCCGATTTGCTAAAGAAGATTGTTTCTGCTTTGCTGTCGCTTACAGTAGTGACCGGCACAGTTGCCTTTTATCTCAATACAGATACAGCAAAGGTAACTGCCGAGGATTCTATTTCGGAGCTTGAACAAAAGCAAGCAGAGTTAAAAAAGAAAAGTGAAGAATATCAAAAGGTCTTGGATGAAACCAATGCAGAAATAGAAAAGACAAAAGAGTACCAGCAGTCCCTTGTGGGCAAGGTACAGACTGTTAACGAAGAAATTGTTGTCAGCCAGGAAAAAATTAATGAGCTGGACAAGAAAATTCAGTCAAAAACAAAAAAGATTAAACAGCTTAATAAGGATATTGAGGACAGAACAAATACCCTGCGCAAAAGGATTAAGACAATCTATATGTCAGGGGATGTAAGTTCTCTTGAAATTATCTTGGGTGCAAAGGACTTCAGCGATTTTCTTGACAAGGTTGAGCTTGTACGAAATGTAAGTAATTATGACGAAAAGCTGATTAATGAAATTGAGTCTGATATGGACACCGTAAAGGCTGAGAAAAAGGAACTCCAGTCTGACAAGGCAGACCAGGAGGAGGAGAAGGAAAATCTCCAACTCAAGAGGGATGACCTTCAGGCTTTAGTTGACGAAAATCAAAAGGTGCTTGACACCCTTTATACAAGAAATAAAAAGCAGGAGGCTGCAATTAAGGCAAACAACGGTGCTTTGAACGGTATTGATGACCAGATTTCAGAGTATTATGCTCAAAAAGCACAACAGGAGGCAGCCGCAAAAGCAGCGGCAGAAGCAGCCGCCAAGGCAAACCAGAATGGCGGAGACAGTGGTTCGTCAAACGGTGGCGGAAGCACTACATATGTTGTTCCGTCAGGCAGTGGTTATTGTTGGCCGGTTCCCGGATTTACAGCTCTTTCATCAACCTTTGGTGAGGATAGAGGAAGTTACGGTCACGGTGCTATTGATATTTCCAGTGGCGGAATTATGGGTGCAACTGTTGTAGCAGCTGACGGTGGTACGGTTGTTGTTGCCGATAATTCCTGTACACACAACTGGGCAAAGTCCGGCTCCTGCGGATGTGGCGGAGGATACGGCAACTATGTTTGGATAGACCACGGAAACGGCAAATGCACAATTTACGGCCATCTTACAAAGGCTGTGGTAAGTGCTGGTTCAACTGTTTCCAAGGGACAGGTAATCGGCTATGTTGGCTCAACAGGCTGGTCAAGCGGTCCTCATCTCCACTTTGAGTGCAGATACAACGGCGTCAAGTATGACCCAATGTCAGAATTTTAGTTATGAGTAACAGAAAAAGGAAGTCAAAAGGGACTAAAAAAGGAGTTCCTTTGGGTATAACAATCGCTGTTGCGGCTTTGTGCGGAGCTGTTGCCTTTTCAGGTGCCTACATATATGCAATGCACACCTTTAATTCCAAGGTTACGGATTTGGCAGAAAAGCAGGCTATGTTCACAAAGCTGTATGAGGTTGACTCGGCTATCAGAGAGGATTACAGCGGTGAAATTAACGAGGAAGAGCTGAGGGAGGCTATGGCTTCTCAGTATGTTCAAAGTATAGATAAGGACAACATAATCTATGTTCCCGAAAATAAGTATGATGCCGAAAAATACAAGGAATATAAAAGCTGTAAAATTTCTGACGGCTCCTATGTTGTCATTAAAAAGTCGGTATTAAAGGACAATACCCAGGAAGTTACAACTAAATAGAGTACAAACAGGCAGAAGGCTTTTGCTTTTTGCCTGTTTTTATTTGAATCTCATTATAGATTAATAAATTATTTTCCCCTGCATACTTATGTATGGGGTGTTTTTATGTTTACAACATTTTCTGTTGAGGATAGAAAATTAAAGGGAATAAAAAGGGTATTTTCAGTTTTTTATAAGGACAGAATAATTGAAAGCTACCTGGACGGAAAAAATTTAGCTGTGCGTAAAATTACATATATTAATTACAGAGATAAAATTAACTGGAATGCTGTGTACAGGCAGGCAGGAAGTCAGGCGAGGTGTCTGGTTTGCAGTGACAAAATTCACTTTCCCGAAAATTCCGGATTGCGCAGATTTTGTGACAATACATTTGTGAAGAAGATGACCTGTAATTTTGGCTTCCAAACTTTGAAATCTATGAACAATCCCCAAAATCTCAATGTAGGTTTTATTGATGCAGATGGAAGTGAAAGTGAATTTTTGTGGAAGCTTTGCACCCTCACCGACAATCTGGTTGTTGTAACAGGGAACAGAGAAAAATATGAGGTTTTATCAGATGAGTTAATGGAAAAGCTGGGGGTAAGCCTTGTTTATACAAACAGGCTTTCACGCATCAAGGATGCAGATTTGGTGATAGCTCCCTGTGCTATTAAGAAAAGAATTGACCTTAACAAAAAGTCTGTTGTGTTGACAAGTGAAAAACCTTTTGTGGATTTACCCTCCATTTGTTACTGGAGTTACACATGTACTTTGCCTGAGGAATACCGCAGACTTATGGATGAAGATATGGATGAAATGTACTTTGCATCGGCTTTGTACAGCAAAGGAAGAAAGTATTTTCTGGGGGAGATTGTTCCTAAGGTGGCCTACAACGAAAATTCCACCTGTACAGTAAAAAGTTTAGGAAAATATTTAGGGAATCACTGAATAAATCACTTTACACATCTTGTTTGCATATTTTCCGCCGTTCAGCCCAAAAAATCCTCACAATGCGTCAGCATTCCTGCGGTTTTTTGAACTAAACGACAAAAAATCTGACTAAACAATCTGTGCAAATGATTTAATCAGTGCTTCCCTTGAAATCTAACAGTTTAAACGCTTGACATAACGACTAAGAATGATATAATTAAGTAGTATATATTTAAGAAAAAGGATGTGTTTTAAGTGGCAAAACAGGTTATGCTCACAGAAGAAGGTCTTAAAAAATTGGAAGAGGAGCTTGAGTTCCTTAAGGGCGAAAAAAGAAAAGAAATTGCAGAAAAAATCAAAGTTGCCCGTTCTTACGGTGACCTTTCAGAAAACTCTGAATATGACGACGCTAAAAATGAGCAGGCAATCCTTGAAGCAAGAATTGCTGACATAGAGGCAAGCCTTAAAAATGCTGTTCTCATTGACGAAAATGATGTCAGCAACGATAAAGTTCATGTGGGCAGTACAGTAGTCATTAAAAACATTGCCACAGATAAACAGATGCAGATTCGTATAGTAGGCTCTAACGAAAGCAACCCTAAGGAAATGAAGATTTCTGACGAAAGTCCTATCGGTATGGGACTTCTGGGCAAGGCTGTTGACGATGTTGCAGAAATTGAAACACCGGGCGGTGTAGTGGCTTACAAGGTGATTGAAATTCTAAAATAATTTGTCAGACCGCAAACTACTTTAAGATAATGTATTTTTATTGATTAAGGCAGTCTGTTGACTGCCTTTTATATCGGAAAGGAAAATAGTAATGGGAGAGCAGAATAATCAAAACAAGAACAACGGCGGAGATTTAATTAAGGTTCGCCGTGACAAGTTGGCAGAACTCCAGGCTGCCGGCAACGACCCATATATGGTCAATACATCATCAAGAGATACCCTCAACAAGGATATTGCTGATAATTTTGAGGAATTAGAGGGCAAGACCGTTACCATTGCCGGAAGAATTATGTCCAAGCGTGGCAAGGGTAAGGTTATGTTTATGGATTTGTATGACCGCACAGGTAAAATGCAGGTTTTTGCAAAGTTTGACGACCTTGGCGAGGATACATACAAAGGCCTTAAAAAATGGGATATCGGCGACATTATGGAATGTACAGGCTTTGTGTTCAAGACAAAGATGGGAGAGGTTTCTGTTCACGCAACAGGGGTAAAGCTTCTTTCAAAGTCGCTTTTGCCATTGCCGGAAAAGTACCACGGACTAAAGGATGTGGATTTGAGATATCGTCAGCGAGAGGTTGACCTTATTATGAATCCTGAGGTTAGGGATACATTTGTCAAGAGAAGTAAAATTGTTTCCACCATCCGCAACATTATGGACAGCAAGGATTTTGTAGAGATTGAAACACCTGTTCTCAATACAATCCCAGGCGGTGCATCTGCAAGACCGTTTATAACCCACCACAACACCCTTGACATTGATATGTATATGAGAATTGCCACCGAAATTCCTCTCAAGAGGCTTATTATCGGCGGTATGGAAAGAGTTTACGAAATAGGAAGAATCTTTAGAAACGAGGGTATGGATGTTAAGCATAACCCAGAGTTTACAACAATTGAGCTTTATCAGGCATACACCGACTACAACGGTATGATGGACATTACAGAGGAGCTTGTTAACAAGTCCTGTCTTGCAGTTAACGGTACAGACCAGATAACATATGAGGGTCAGGAGATTTCCTTAGCTACTCCATTTAAGCGTATGACAATGCTTGACGCTGTTAAGGAGTATTCAGGTGTTGATTTCAGCGAATTTATGGGCGACACCGAAAAGGCAAAGGAAGTTGCAAAGGAGCTTCACCTTGAGGTAAAGTCAACAGACACATGGGGCAACATTCTTGCTGCTGCATTTGACGAATATGTAGAGGACAAGCTGGTTCAGCCAACATTCATCACAGATTATCCTGTTGAAATTTCTCCTCTTACAAAGAGAAAGAGTGACAATCCTTTGCTGGTTGAAAGATTTGAATTCTTTGTAACAGGCAGAGAGCTTGCCAATGCCTACACCGAGCTTAACGACCCAATCGACCAGAGAGGCAGATTTGAGCATCAGATGATGCTCCGTGAGGCAGGGGATGACGAGGCTAATATGATTGATGAGGACTTCCTCACAGCTATGGAATACGGTATGCCACCAACAGGCGGAATGGGAATGGGCATTGACAGACTTGTAATGCTCCTTACCGATTCATCCAGTATTCGTGATGTTATCGCCTTCCCCACAATGAAACCACTTGCAAATTCATAAATAATTTTTATAAAGATAAAGAAGGTATTATTATGCGTTCAGATTTAATTAAAAAAGGCCCTACAAGAGCACCTCACCGTTCTCTTTTAAAGGCTATGGGTATTACAGAAAGTGAAATGAAAAAGCCATTCGTTGCTGTTGTTTCTGCAAAGAGCGACTACATTCCGGGACATAAGCATCTTGATGAAATTGCCGAGAATGTTAAGGCAGGAATTCGCAATGCAGGCGGTGTTCCATTTGAATTTAATACAATCGGAGTTTGTGACGGTATCGCTATGAACCACAAGGGTATGAAGTATTCCCTGTGTTCAAGGGAGCTTATTGCCGACTCCATTGAAATTATGCTTACAGCTCATCCTTTGGATGCAGTTGTATTTATTCCTAACTGCGACAAGATTGTTCCCGGTATGCTTATTGCGGCTTGCCGACTGAATCTTCCGTCAGTATTTGTCAGCGGTGGTCCTATGCTCCCCGGTGAAAAGGACGGAGTAAGATACGGACTTTCCGAAATGTTTGAATATGTTGGTGCCTGTGCCAGCGGTAAAATTACAGAGGAAGAGCTTACAGAATATGAGGACAACTGCTGTCCTACCTGTGGTTCTTGCTCAGGTATGTACACAGCAAACTCAATGAATTGCCTTACAGAGGCTATCGGTATGGGCTTGCCTTTCAACGGCACTATTCCGGCAGTTGAGGCTGGGAGGCGAAGACTTGCTAAAGATGCAGGTGAGAGAGTAATGTACCTGTTGGAAAATGACATTAGACCAAGGGATATTATCACCAAAGAAAGCTTTGAAAATGCCCTCACCTGTGAAATGGCTCTGGGCTGTTCATCAAACACAGTTCTTCATCTCCTTGCCGTTGCATATGAGGCTGATGTCCCCGTTAGCATTGATGTTATTGACGAAATTTCCAAGAGAACTCCACAGATTTGTAAGCTGAACCCGGCAGGCAAAATCTTTATCACAGACCTTAACAAAATGGGCGGTATCCCTGCTGTTATGAAGGAGCTTTCCAAGAAGGGTATTATCAATGAGGATTGTATCACAGTTATGGGTACAGTTGGCGAAAGGATTGCCAATGCTAAGGAACCTGACGGTGAGATTATCCACACAGTAGAAAATCCACTTCGTCAGGACGGCGGTATTGCAATCCTAAAGGGCAACTTAGCTCCGGAGGGTGCTGTTGTTAAGCAGGGTGCTGTTGCACCTGAAATGATGCAGCACACAGGCCCTGCAAGGGTATTTAATTGCGAAGAGGATGCCAACGACGCAATTCTTGCCGGAAAAATCAACAGCGGTGATGTTGTCGTTATCCGTTATGAAGGTCCTAAGGGAGGCCCGGGAATGAGAGAAATGCTTTCTCCAACCTCTGCTATTGCCGGTGCAGGCCTTGATAAAGAGGTTGCCCTTATTACAGACGGTCGTTTCTCCGGCGCAACAAGAGGTGCTTCAATCGGTCACATTTGTCCTGAGGCAGCAGCAGGCGGACTTATAGGTCTTGTTGAAGAGGGAGATTCTATTACAGTTGATATTACCAACAGAACCCTCACTCTTAATGTTGATGACGCTGTAATTGAAGAGAGAAAGAAAAATTTTGTTATGCCTGAAAAGGAATTGTCAGGTTATATTAAGAGATATTCAAAGCTTGTTACTTCTTCCTCAAAGGGCGCTGTTTTTGAAAAGTAACATAAGTTCAGAATAATATCTTTTATGATATATTGTGCAAAATGTCGGTTTCCATCAGGAGCCGGCATTTTTTATTTAAATTTATCAGGTATATTTTGTTAATTATTTTAAAAGGTTTGCATAAAATTAATTGAGATTATTTATGCAAAATATACATTTCAATTGTTAAATGTTACAAGATTGAGCCATTTTATTTATTGATTAAGATAAAAATAATTACAAACACAGAAAAATTATTGTATATTTTCAACAACAGTGATATAATCTAAGTGTAATCAAAAGATAATACTTTTTTATAATAAATGTTGTTAAGGAGTTTATTCCAATGAGAAGTTATGAATCCCGTAAAATACTTAATATAGCACTTGCGGGTCACAGTGGCTCAGGTAAAACGTCAGTTGCAGAAAGCATTCTTTACCTAACCGGCGGAGTTAGCAGATTGGGTAAAATTGACGATGGCAACACTGCCTTGGACTATGACCCCGAAGAGGTTAAAAGAAAGGTATCCGTTCTGTCTGCGGTTGCACCTGTTGAGTGGAAAAACACAAAGATAAATCTTATTGATACACCGGGTTTGTTTGATTTTGCAGGTGGAGTGTCCGAAGGTCTTAGAGCTGCAGATAGCGTTCTGGTTGTTGTTTCCGGCAAAGACGGTATAGATGTGGGAACAGAAAAGGTAGTTGATATGGCTACTCGCCAGGGCAAGACAAAAATGTTCTTTGTAAACGGACTATGTGATGAGAGCGCCCGTTTTTATCGTGTTTTCGAAGATTTGAAATCTACATTTGGACCTGCAGTTTGTCCGGTGGTTGTGCCATATATTGAAGACGGCAAGGCTGAAATTTATGTAAACATGTTTGAGTACAGAGCATACAAATATTCCGAGGGTGGTAAGGTTGAGCCAACCGATATGCCAGACCTTGGAAGTCGATTTGAAGGACTAAGAGAAGCCATTAAAGAAGCCGTTGCAGAAACCTCCGAGGAACTTCTTGAAAAGTTTATTGAGGGCGAAGATTTTACACCGGAAGAAATCGTCATGGGCGTTTCACAAGGCGTAAGAGAGGGCACGATTATACCTGTTTTCTGTGGTGACGCACATAATACATACGGAATTGACCAGTTGCTTAACTCATTGATTTGGCTTGCACCAAAAGCGGATTCCGGCGATGAAATCGGAACAGATGTCAATGGTGAGCCGGTTGAAGTAGCTGTTAATCCTGACGGTGCTACTGCTGCAATAGTATTTAAGACAGTAGTTGACCCATTTGTAGGCAAGTTGAGTTATATTAAGGTTATAAGCGGTAAAGTTTCTGCCGATACGCCTCTTATAAATATGAGGACCGGCGCAAACGAAAGAATTACCAAGGTGCTTACTGTAAGAGGTAAAAAGCAAGAGGATGCACAGTTTATCGGCGCAGGAGATATAGGCGCCATACCAAAGTTAGGTGATACCCTTACCGGTGACACACTTTGTTCACCACTAAGAAAGGTATCTTTAGAGGGTATTGATTATCCTGTTGCAAACTACTCAATGGCTGTCTATGCCGACAGTAAGGACGATGAAGAAAAGATTACACAGGGTATCCTAAAACTTATGGAAGAGGACCCTACGATTAAGTATATACACAATCACGAAACCCACGAAAGGGTTGTTACAGGCCTTGGCGAACAGCAACTCGATGTTATTGTAAGCAAGCTTAAGTCAAAGTACAATATTGATGTTAAGCTTAGAAAGCCGAAGGTTGCATATCGTGAAACAATCCGTGGCACAGTTAAGGTTCAGGGTCGTCACAAAAAGCAAAGTGGCGGACACGGACAGTTTGGTGATGTATGGATTGAATTTTCACCTTGCGACAGCGACGGTCTTGTTTTTGAACAGACAGTTGTTGGTGGTGCAGTTCCAAAGGGATTTTTCCCTGCTGTTGAAAAGGGACTTCAGGATGCCATAAAGAAAGGACCTCTTGCAGGATTCCCTGTTGTTGGTCTAAAGGCTAATCTCTATGACGGAAGCTACCACCCGGTTGACTCCTCGGAAATGTCATTTAAAATGGCTGCTGCAATAGCTTATAAAAACGGTTTGCCACAGGCTCAACCTACACTCCTTGAACCGGTTGGTTCACTTAAGGCTACAGTTCCTGACAGTAGTATGGGAGATGTAATGGGCGAGGTTACAAAGCGCCGTGGTAGAGTGATTGGAATGGAATCCGGCGAGCATAATATGCAGGTAATTGATGCCGAGGTTCCAATGGCGGAGATGGGTGACTTTAACACATTTATCCGCCAGGCAACACAGGGCAGGGGATACTACACATTTGACTTTGTTAGATATGAGGATGCTCCGGCAAATGTTGCAGAAAAGGTTATTGAAGAAGCAAAGAAGGATTGCGACTGATATTGCCGATAAATAGCTAATAGATAGTTTTGGATTATTTCCACAGCTATTGTTCTTAAATTTGTTCTCCATTTCTTGAGAATTTTTAAATTCTCTATTCTCTTTCTTCCATTGGAAAGGACCACTAACCGTGGTCCTTTCCTACATTTTAGGGGATTTTATGCATATGAAATGTGGTTAACTTTTTATAATTTTCTTATTTTTTCTTGATTCTATCCGTTACCCCAACATTTATTATTGAGCCGTATAAATAGCACCCCGCCGGGGGTGTTTTTTGTTGTCCATATAAGGGGTGATGGCTATAAAAATCGGGTACTGCGTTTTGCAGTACCCGATGAACTATGAAGTGTTATTAAATGAATGCTAATTGCAGGGACTGATTTTAGCGAACAACAACCTTGCATTTTTTATATTTGTTGCTTCCGTCATTAGCCTTACAGGTAATGTAACAGGTGCCTTTCTTAATTCCTTTAACCCTTCCTTTGGAATTTACAGTTGCAATTTTTTTGTTACTGCTGTACCACTTTACAGACTGGCTTGCACTTGACGGAGTTATGGTCTTGTACAACTGTTTTGTTTTGCCTGCCTTAAGGGATATGCTTGTTTTATTGAGATTTACGGAATACACCATCATTTTTGTTTTCTTTTGGAATTTCAACTTGTTATATTTTGTATTTGTCTGATTGCGTCCGTATTTATTCCCACTAGGGCTGTCCATAACTTCAAGATAAAAAGAAGTAGAGAGCTTACCCGAGCCGGTTATCTTAAACTTCATTGTTATTATGTTTGTGGATTTTCTGAAATCCATTGGCTCCATAATGCAAACGGAATTAAAGTTTACCCTGTCAGAATGAGTTTTGTAAAAGAAACTTCCTGTTTTCATCTTGTTGCTAAAGCTTACAGACATAAGTTTTAGTCCGGAGGAAAACTTGGCATATGCCTGAATATCCTCCATAACCTCAGGTGCCTGCATTGCATATGTTGCGTAAACAATTTCCCCTTTTACTGCTTTTTTACCGTTGAATGTTGTAGTTGTCGCACTTGCTGTGCTACCAAAGGAAAAAAGGGAAACGATAATAGTAATGGCAAGGAATGCCGAAATTAATTTTTTCAAAAAATCACCTCACTTTCATTATAGATAAAACTTATGAACAATTCAAGAATATGATATGTAAAAAATATATGATATGTTTTGGTGAAAATATATAAAGAAAAACCGCACCGAAGTGCGGTTTTGTGGTGACCCCAAAAAGTTAGACATTAAAGCGTAGTAGCAAATTTAGCTACTACGCTTTTTGTTATGCAGCTAAGGCTTTTAGTCTATATTCAACCGGACTTAAC